>JBJMLY010000192.1:0-15019 GCA_045805025.1 Cytophagaceae bacterium
AAATGGAAAAGATTAAGATTCAAACCGCACAGAATATTACCATTGAACACGACATTGCCAGCGTGGGCGATCGGATCGCTGCCAATATTGTTGACTCACTGATATTTACAGCCTATTATGTCGTCATTTTTGTTTTTCTGGGCTTTGGATCAGGGTTTGGAAACATGTCAGATCTTATCTGGATCGTGGTTATCGCCTCCATCCCTGCTTTTTTCTACCACCTGATTTGTGAGGTGCTGATGGAAGGACAGACTTTTGGCATGAAAGCCGTGCGTACCAAGGTGATACGGGTGGACGGAAACCAGCCTACCTTCGGTAATTACCTGATCCGCTGGTTTCTGAGACTGGTGGATGTAACACTCAGCTACGGAGGGGTAGCTCTTATTACCATCATTATCAATGGTAAAGGCCAGAGGCTCGGCGATATAGCAGCAGGCACCACGGTGATGAAAATGAAAAAGCCGGTCAACCTCAGCGATACGATCCTCACCCAGACTAAAGAGAATTATGTTCCCGTCTTTACTCAGGTCGAGAAGCTTACGGACCGTGAAATAGGTATTGTCGTGGAAACACTCTCTGTATACAGGTACCAAGGCAAAATGATGCCGGTGCAGGTAGTGGCTAAAAAGATAAAGGAAGTCCTTCATATCGAGACGAATATGAAAGCCCTGGAATTTCTGAAAACCATCGTGAAGGATTATAACCATATTACCGGCAAGGTCAATGAGCTCTGATGAGATCCCGGTATATTCCGCTTCCCAGCTGGCGCTCAGAAACGGCATTGATAAGCCCGAAATATGGTGCGCCTACAAAGGCAATATCTACGAACTTTCCAAATCCAGGATGTGGAGAGGAGGGAAACATTACGAACATTGGGCCGGCCAGGATCTTACGTCCGAATTAAAAGATGCACCCCATAATGAAAATGTCTTTGATAAATTTAAAATTGTGGGTAAATTAAAACCCTGAAAAATCAATAATTTAATATATAATAGAAAAATTACATGATAGGCATTGCAGAAAGTGGCTCGACAAAAACAGAATGGATGTTTGTTGACAAGGATAAGAAGAAGTATACCAGCAAAACGCAGGGCTTCAATCCTTTTTATCAGAGTGTGGACGATATCTTCAAGACCCTGAAGAACGATCTTATCCCGAACCTTTCTTTCAAGACGCCTATCGATACCATTTATTTCTATGGTGCGGGCTGTGAAGCCCAGGCTAACAAAGCCAAGGTAGCGGAAGCTTTCAAAAAGGCCATGCCCAACACCAATGTGATTGTTGAACACGATCTTCTGGCTGCGGCCAAAGCCTTGTTCGGCGATAAGGCAGGCCTGGCATGTATTGCCGGAACAGGTTCAAACACATGCTACTACGATGGAAAAGATGTGGTAGAAAATGTACACTCCCTGGGTCTTTTCCTGGGCGATGAAGGCAGCGGCGGCTACAAAGGAAAGCTTCTGATCCGTGAATATATCAGAAAGGCCATGCCTGATCATCTGATGAAAGATTTCGAAGCCACTTACCCTTTCAGAACCGATGAAATCCTTTTCAAAATCTACAGCGGAGAAATGCCCAGCAGGTTCCTGGCTTCTTTTGCTCCTTTCCTGAAGAAACATATCAACGATCCTTTTATCAATAAGCTGGTAGCTCAAAGCTTTGAGGAGCTTTTTGATAACTGCATTCTTAAATACAAAAACCACCGCGAAGTGGAAATCGGTTTCGTAGGCTCTATCGCTCATTATTTTGAAGATGTGCTGAGAAAAGTCGCCGAAAAAAGAGGGCTGAAGATCGGCATCATCGATCCAACACCTTCTGATGCACTGCTCGAATACCATATTCAAAAAGAGCTGCATGCATGAACGTAACAGAATCTCCATCAAGGTTTAACGACCTTGAGAAAATGTCTGTACATGAGCTTCTTCAGAATATCAACAACGAGGACAAGCTCGTTCCTCTGGCGGTAGAGAAAGCCATTCCGCAAATAGAAAAACTGGTTCAGGAAATCGTCCCCCGCATGAAAAAGGGAGGACGTATTTTTTATATCGGCGCCGGCACCAGCGGCAGGCTTGGTATACTGGACGCTTCTGAATGTCCGCCCACCTTCGGCGTACCCGCCAGCTGGGTTATCGGCGTGATTGCCGGCGGTGAGAAAGCCATACGCACCGCCGTCGAATTTGCCGAAGACGACAAAGAGCAAGGCTGGAAAGATCTGCAGAAATACAAAATCAACGAAAACGATACTCTCATAGGACTGGCAGCTTCAGGTCATACACCATATGCGATCGGAGCCCTGGAACATGCCAATAAAAACAAGATCCTTACCGGCTGCATTACCTGCAATAACAATACGCCTCTTGCCGCTGCGGCAAAATTTCCTATCGAAGTGGTTCCTGGTCCTGAATTTCTGACGGGAAGCACACGAATGAAAGCCGGTTCGGCTCAGAAACTGGTCCTCAATATGATCTCCACCGCGGTCATGATACAGCTTGGCCGGGTAAAAGGGAACAAAATGGTGGACATGCAGCTCAGCAATAAAAAACTGATAGGCCGTGGAATCAAAATGCTCATGGAGGAGTTAAAGGTAGATAAGAACACGGCAGGCGAACTTCTCAAAAAACACCGGAACGTCCGCAAGGCCATAGAATGGTACCGGGACAATGCATGAGATAGAGCCTTTTTACAACTGGGAAAAATTTTATTCTTCGACGGATGACGAGCGCTCGCCTTTTTACGGCGCCGAATACAACATCACACATTACACCAACGACATTTACGGGTATTACATTCATCCTTTCTGGGATTTTATAGGCTCGGAAACCTTGTATGTGAAAATTCTTTTTGCCGATTACGACAGAAGGGTCGCTGTCATCGAACTTTTCGGCGAATGGAATGATACACTGCACAACGACATCATGCACCTGAAGAGGAATGTCGTCGATCTGCTGCTTCGGGAGAAGATCAATAAATTCATACTCATCGGAGAAAACGTGCTGAACTTTCACGGCTCCGACGACTGCTATTACGAAGAATGGTTTGAAGATGTGGAAGACGGCTGGATCGCCGCAGTCAACTTCCGGGATTTTGTATTTGACGAATGGAAAAAATACAACCTCGATTCCTACATCAACTACGGAGGATCTCTTGAAGTGGAAGAATGGCGCACCCTCAGCCCACTCACATTTTACGAAAGAATCAGCGGACAGATTTTGAGGAGGCTGGAGTGACCACCCCTACGCCCCTCCTTGAAAAAAGGAGGGGAATTCTGCAGTTTAAAAAAATCCAGTATTTAATTATTTACTTTTCCCTCCTCGCAGTAATCTGGTTTAAAGAAGGGCAGACTATTGAGAAGGGGTTAGGGGTGGTTAAGTGATCTAGGTTGTTTCAAAATGATTTTAGTGTGAAGAGATAAGCACCCTAGCCCCTTCTTGAAAAAAGGAGGGGAAATATTTTTCGCTATTAATTATATTTCTGGCTATTCAAAACTGGATACAAAAGACAAATTTTCTTATTTTGAAATCAGCTATGGAAAAATTACATAATAGAATCGGTTTAAAAGAGTATAGGAAAGAACTGAGGAATAATCTTACTACTGCCGAAGCCACCTTATGGATATATCTTCAGAAGAAGAAATTGCAAGGAAAAAAATTCAGAAGGCAGCATAGTGTAGGGAATTATATCCTTGATTTTTATTGTCCCTCAGAAAAGCTAGCCATTGAACTTGATGGAGCACATCACTTTACTCCGGAAGGCCGGATTTATGATAAACAACGAACCAGGTTTCTTGCTGATCATAATATCAGGGTGATAAGATTTGAAAATGACCAGGTGCTTCATCAAACAGATTATGTACTTGATAGAATCCGCCAGGCATTTAGCTAGATAACCACCCCTAGCCCCTCCTTGAAAAAAGGAGGGGAATTCTGCGGTCTAAAAAAAATTCAGCGTTTAATTATTTACTTTTCCCCTCCTCGCAGTAATCTGGTTTAAAGAAGAGCAGATTATTGAGGAGGGGTCAGGGGTGGTTAAGTGATCTAGGTTGTTTCAAAATGATTTTAGTGTGAAGAGATAACCACCCCTAGCCCTCCTTGAAAAAAGGAGGGGAATTCTCTGATTAATATTTTTTCATTTTTAATTAATGAGTGCTTAGCTAGCCGATACAAATTGTATTGTGCAGCATTGCATTCCCCTCCTCGCAGTAATCTGGTTTAAAGAAGAGCAGATTATTGTGGTTAAGTGATCTAGGTTGTTTCAAAATGATTTTAGTGTGAAGAGATAACCACCCCTAGCCCCTCCTTGAAAAAAGGAGGGGAATTCTCTGATTAATATTTTTTCATTTTTAATTAATGAGTGCTTAGCTAGCCGATCCAAATTGTATTGTGCAGCATTGCATTCCCCTCCTCGCAGTAATCTGGTTTAAAGAAGAGCAGATTATTGAGGAAGGGAAATCTTTGCTTTTTAAAAAATTATCAAAACTGATAAAGAATCAATTATATTTATTACGGAAATCAGATACTACATGAAAAAAATACTGAAAAGCTTTTACCTCATCATTAATTATAAAACCTTTCTGGTTACGGCCCTGGCGGTGCTGTCTTCCTATTTGTGCTTTACCTACAATCTTACCGCTAAATTTCCCGATATGCTGGTCGGGGTCGCCATCGTTTTTCCTGTGGTATTTTCTATCGGCGCCGCTTTCACCCGCAGGGAAACAGCCCTCCAGCGGTACTCCGATTTTAAAGGACATATCATAGCCGTCTATTATGCCATGCGCGACTGGACTGCCCATGAAAAAGAAAACAAACTTCCTGACCGTGTCAGAGACCTGATCTACGAGATTATGACGCTTGCCCGTATCATGTTCAGAGGGAAGTCAAGGGAGGAATGGAAGGAGAATGAAAAAAAGATGTACGGGCTTTTTTCCCGGCTTTCGTCCCTTACCATGGAAATGCGTTCGCATGGCGTGCAGAGCGGAGAGATCTCAAGAGTAAGCCAGTATGTCAGCAAGCTGATCATTGCCTTCGACAACATGAAAGTCGTGTACCACTATCGTACCCCGATTACACTCAGGGCTTACAGTAAAGTGTTCATCTATATTTTCCCGATTGTATACGGACCTTACTTCGCCAGCACCTTTCACGATTTTTCTGCGCAGCTGGAATATGTGATGCCCGTGCTGTACAGCTTTATTCTTGTGAGTCTTGACAACATCCAGGATCACCTGGAAAATCCGTTCGACGATGTGGGTGAAGACGATATCGTCATTGATCCGGATGAAACCAGAGAAATTCTGAGCTGATTTCGGGCCCAGCCTTTTTAATTAAAAAAATTTATTTAAATTATTAATACTGTTCTAACAAAGTCCACCAATTTGTCGCAGCAATCCGCATACAGCAGCCAGGATAAAGACCGGTTAAAATTTGAGATTTTAGCCCAAAATGCCGGCGTTGGCATATGGCATCTGAATGCCGCCGGGTATACCGAATATATGAATCCGGCCATGTGCGAAATTCTGAACATAGGTTCAGCGCGAGACATAGAAGGAAAAACCTTTCATAGTTTCTTTACAGAAGAAAGCCTGCAGAGAATGAAAGTGGAGCATGCCAAGCGATTCCAGAAGAAATGCTCTACCTATGAGGTGGAACTGATAAGATCGAAGGGAGAGAAAAGGAATATTCTGGTCAGCGGTTCTCCGGTTGTTCTTCCCGACGGAAGTGTGGACGGCATGATTGCCACCTTTATGGATATCACGGAAAAGCGCACATCCGAGGTGGAGCTTAAGAAATCCGAAGAGCGCTTCAGAGGCATGTTTGAGAAGATTGCCATGCCTATGGGTATTTCCAGGAATGGCCTGCAGCTGATCGTCAATGAAGCTTTCCAGGAATTATTCCAATACAAGGCGGAGGAAGTGATCGGGACTTCTATTTTAAGTGTCGTGGATGCCTCCTGCCGTGATCGCGTGATGGCGCAGATCAAAGCAAGGGCCGAAGGACGTTATACGCTTCCCACTTATGAAGTCGTTGCCGTGAAGAAAGACGGCACCCGTTTTCCGGTTCGGGTGGAAGCCTCTCATATAGAGCTCCCCGACGGCATGGCTACTGTGGTTTCCATCAAAGATATCACCCATGAAAAAGAGGCAGAGGAAGCGTTAAGAACAAGCGAGGTAAAGTTCAGAGGAATTTTCGGATCGAATATGATCGGAATTTCATACTCCGACCGCATTAACATTTCAGATGCCAACGACAGGTTTCTCAGAATTACCGGCTATACCATGCAAGATCTGGAGCAGGGAAAAATCAACTGGACAGATCTTACACCACGTGAATACGATGAGCGCGATGAGAAAGCGGTGCAGGAGATCCGGGAGAAAGGGTTTATCACTCCTTACGAAAAAGAATTTATCCGTAAAGATGGCACACGGGTTCCGGTACTCATTGCTGCCACCATGCTGGAAGGGCAGCCCGGCTTTGGTACCACCATGGTGGTGGATATCAGCGACCTGAAAGAAAGCCGCGATCAGGCTACGAAGCTGGCCAGCGAGCTGAGCACCTTCATGTATATGGCCTCCCACGACCTGAAAGGTCCGCTGGCTTCTGTCATCGGGCTGACGAACATTGCGAAAAATGATATTGAAGATCCCAAAGCAGCAGAATATCTGAACCTGATCCAGGAATGCACACAGAAGCTGGACAGGTCGCTGATGAATTTCCTCCGCATCATCCGCATTAAGGACAGCAATCTTCAGCGTGTCCCGATCGACCTGAGCATGATGGTCGAGGATATTTTGTTTAGTCTGAAACACCAGGTCAGCTTTGCGAACACCGAGTTTCAGGTTTGCAACCAGATCCGCTCCGAATTCCGTTCTGACGAAGACCTGGTACGGTCGATGATCCAGAACCTGGTGGAGAATTCGGTGAAATACCAGACCAGGATGCGCAGGCCTTTTGTCAAGATCGGGTTTAAGGAAGAAGGGGAGAACATTCTTATTACCGTGGACGACAATGGAAGAGGAATTGATGCGAAGATCATGGATAAGATCTTTGATATATTCTACCGCGGTGATATTTCTTCGAAGGGATCGGGTCTTGGTCTTTATATTGTCAAAAATGCCGTGGAGAAGCTGGGAGGTAAGGTGACTGCCGAGTCAAAGAAGGAAGGCGGAGCTCTGTTTACACTGACGATTCCGAAGAACCGGGAATAATCTGGTAAGCGATTTTAAAAAACTTCTGCTCCATTACAAGGCGTCTTTCTGCGGAGGATTTATAAGGGGATATTGAATCATGTCTCCGGATTTGGTGAAATGAATGAGCGGCTTACGCTGGCGGATCTCCGACTTCCCGTTTCTAAAAGCCAGGATAATGGTTTTCCTTTCTTCGCTGATGGTTACCTGCCCGGGTAGCTCTATCTTCTCTTCTTTTCCATCGTAGTATAGGACGAGCGCCTCCGTTTCGGTTTCATCAATCTCCACATAACGTACGCCATCCTCCCTGTTGGAATCCCGGTCTGATGAAGTGGAGCCGGAAAAGCGCCAGAGCTCATCGCCGGTTTCTTTGCAAAGGATGTGGAAGCTGTAGTCGCTATGGCTGTAGAAATAGGACTCGTCGTCTTTGCTGAACTCTAGTATTTCAAAGCGGCTTATTTTTTCAGCAGGTTTCTGAGGCTGTTTTGGCCTGGGTTTGAAGGCGGCTATTATTTTCCGAAGAATATTCATGCATGAAAAATCCTGAATCTGAATCGAATATACGGGATAAAACAGGCTATTAAGGAACAAATTTCCTTGATTTTAGCGTTTTCTCAGAATAATGACTTATATTTGTATCATATCGCGGGGTGGAGCAGTTGGTAGCTCGTTGGGCTCATAACCCAAAGGTCGTCAGTTCGAGTCTGGCCCCCGCTACTACAAATTAGATAACTACAAAGCCGGCTCAAGCCGGCTTTGTAGTTTTACTTCCAGCCATACAATGCCCTGCTATCTCTTTCATAAATTATTGCTCTCCAATCTGCTGATAGCATGTCTTACTACTTTTGGATATTCTCAGGATTATTATGAATGGGGCAGAGGCGGTGGCGGAAGAGCAGGCGAAATGCCTTATTGTGTAAAAACCGATTCTGTTGGGAATACATATGTCACCGGGAGTTTCTCGGATACAGCCAATATCGGAGGCTTTATTATTAATTGTACGGATGCGAATGATATTGATATGTTTCTGGCCAAATACAACTCTTTGGGTATTTGTCAATGGGTTCGCACTTTGGGTCAAAGCGGAACTGACTTTGGAGCCGCCATTGATTTTGATAAGCAAGGATATATTTATGTAGGCGGAAAGCTTAAAGGAGATATGTTTGCCAGGTATGATCATCATGGTAATCTTCTGAGAACAATTCCAGCCGTCACTTGGGCACAGGTTCAGTCGATTGCCGTTTATGACAGGTATATTTTAGCGGCAGGTGTTTTTGGGAATACAGCTACGTTTGGTTCAATCTCCTTAACTGCCAATGGTCCTTATGATGCTTTCATTGTTTGCTATGATACAAGCGGGGCTTTCCAATGGGCTAAACAATATGGAGGAAGTGCTCCCGAGGAAGCCACAAACATTGCTGTCGATAAAAATGGCAATTCATATATGGTCGGTCATAACCTGGGTGCTCCCGGACAGATCTTTATAGTGAAATACGATATAACTGGCAATTTGGTGTGGGCAAAGGAATCAACAGGCCCCGATGTGATAGACAGTAAATGCTTCGCCATCGATATTGATCAGGCCGGCAATATATATCTTGGAGTTCTGGGAATCGACATGACTCTGGATAGCTTCACGGCAAATAATTCTGTGCTAATTAAAATTAAGCCGGAGGGTACTGTAGTATGGATGAAAGAGACATCCGACAATACAGTCAGCATCAATTCATTGAAGTTCGATTACAACAATGACCTGTATATTACCGGTCAATATTCAGGTGATACCATACATTTTGGAAATGCCACCTTACCCGCTTCGGGATTTGATAATTTTTATGTTGCCAAATACGACAGCTCCGGAAACAATATCATGGCAAAAGGCGGATACCTGACACCCTCCCTCGGAGGTGTAGGGGGCACCTCATTAAGCTTTGACAAATTGAACAACATTTATGTCGGAGGATTCTATGGGCCTTATGGTCCCGATTCATACAATGCTCATTTTGATTCGATAACTCTTGCGGGAAGTGGGGATAAAGATATTTTCCTGCTAAAACTTTTGCACGAAGGAGCAAGTAAACCTGTGGTCAAAGCATCCAACCCGGAAATTTTCATACCTAACCTAATAACTGCCAATGCTGACGGGCTTAATGATTTTTTCACGATCAAAGGCCTGCAGCCGAATAGCAGCCTCAACATTTACAATCGATGGGGCGAGCTTATTTACTATTCAGAGGATTACAAAAATGACTGGTCTGCTCCTGTTTCGGCCGGGCTCTATTATTTCAATTTTACAAACAGCAAGGATCAAAAGAACCGGCATGGCTGGGTTGAGGTGATTAAATAATAGGAATCTGTAAAATCTCCGTTCTCAGATCAACAGATTAAACTCTTGAAGAAAGAGCTTCCGAAGAGAGACACCCTCTGGCGCAAGTTTAGCATAGCGTAACTTGTGCCTACCCATTAAGCAAGTTTTCAACTTGCGTTAGCAGAAATTACTTCCCTCTCCCCATCCCAATCCACCGCTTATCCCAAATACCCCGCTGGCGCAAGTCTTCTAGCGATGGATGGCGCGCGGCGCGACTTGTGTCTTTTTATTACAGAAGTTTAAAACTTTAGCTGAAAAAAGAGTCTTTCTCTGGTTCAAGTTTAAGCGTAGTGGAGACTTGGGACATTTACGATCTAAGTTTCCAAACTTATATTTCTTGTTCTACATTCACTTCCTTCCTATTTTTATCTTGTAACTAAAAGTTCTGGTTTAAGTCTCATGAAAACGCTAATGATTACCCCCGAAGGGATGGAAAGACTAAAAGCGGAGCTAGACCATTTGTGGCGGGTGGAGCGTCCTGAGACTACACAAAAGGTTGCCTGGGCTGCCAGCCTGGGAGATCGTTCCGAGAATGCCGATTACCATTACAATAAAAAACGTTTACGCGAAATAGACAGGCGTATTCTTTACTTACGCAAATGCATCGACGATTTAAAGGTCGTACCTTATTCACCTTTCCAGGAGGGAAAAGTACTTTTTGGCGCCTGGGTGGAAGTTGAAAATAAACAAGGCCTGAAAAAACGCTTTCGCATTGTCGGCTATGAGGAGGTTTTGTATAACACCAAAGAGTATATCTCCATGGATTCTCCCATGGGACAGGCGCTGATAAAAAAAGAAGCAGGTGATGAGGTAGTGGTGAAGACCGGCGCCGGTGAGTTTGTGTGGAAGATAACCGGGATAGAATATCAGAAGTGAACAATAGAATCCTCAGCTAGTTTTTTCTGGCCTTTTAAGGGCGATTATTGGATTATAGATCTGGCACCCCATTACTTGGAATAACCCAATTTGCACATTTCTATACAAAAATATCAATGGATGCAAGCTATCCTCTATGATCTCCCGTCTATAATTTCAAGGTTCTATTTCAGATCATAAAAGATAAAGGAATTCTCATTTTAGCTGAAATCGTTTTGCATATATCCCGCTCTCACTGCCATCACGGCTTACGGTGTCATTTTTCTGGAATACATTATCAAGATTCTGGCTTTGCCATACGATGGTAAAATCACCTTTACTATTTCCTGCAATCTCTTGATTGTATTGGCTGTCCCTGGTATAGGTTGTCACTGTAAATTCATTCCCCAACGCAATTCCGGCGCTTTTAAATAATCGGGCGTTTACCTGTATCGAACTATTATTTTTGCTGTAATACCAGGTAATGATGAAACTGCCATTTGTATTTAAAAGAACTTTAGGGTATGCACTACTTTCATACTTGAATGATGAGACCATAAACTCCTTTCCGTTTGTAATGCCATCGCTGGAATAGGCTTGGGCATATATCCCGAATTTGCCTGGTTCTTGTCCTTCACTTAACCAGACGACTACAAAATCCCCTTTTGAATTCATCCCAAGAGAGGGATATTTCTGATTGTTTTTAATATAGCTATTTATATGAAATTCATTTCCTAAAGCCCGCCCTGCCATATCATATCTTTGTCCATAGATACCGTCTCCGAAAACACCTTCCTGATAATAGCTATCCCAGACAATAACAAAATTCCCTATGCTGTCCATTGCTATCTGCGGATTTTTCTGATCGGTTTTAGTATAAGAATTCACGATGAAGTTTGGACCAACCCAATTTCCCTTGGAGTCAAATTTTTGTGCCACAATCCCCTGACGATCTCCATCTTCTCCCTCACTTTGCCAGGTAATTGCAAAATCTCCTGTATTATTCATGGCAATCGCCGGATTCGTTTGATCGTCTTTTGTCCGTGTGTTAACTTTAAATTCAGCTCCCTGAGGTTCACCCTTCGCGTTAAACCGTTGAGCATAAATCCCGCTCCCTGAACCATCCTGGTGCCAGCTATCCCAGCAAATCACAAAATCGCCATCATCATTCATGGCAATCGCCGGATCGGTTTGATTTTCTAAGTAAAAAGTATTGACCATAAATTCCTTACCGATGGGTTCTCCTAAGGCATTATAGCGCTGAGCGAATATGCCCATCTTATCTCCATCCTGACCCATATCAG
The DNA here is from genome assembly GCA_045805025.1 of Cytophagaceae bacterium. Taxonomy (GTDB): domain Bacteria; phylum Bacteroidota; class Bacteroidia; order Cytophagales; family Cytophagaceae; genus DATMOV01. The sequence goes on from JBJMLY010000192.1 coordinate 11,708, forward strand.
CCGATCCCCCTGACCATGTAACTACGAAATTCCCTGTGCTATCCATCGCAATGGCCGGGTCGCTTTGAAAGCCCTTCGTATAGGTATTAACTTTAAAATCATCCTGGGATATGTATGGCATGGTAGTTTGACCTTTGTTCTCCGTTGGCAAAAGAGTAACAAGACATAAAATTACAACTCGTATTGATTTGGCTCCCCCCGATAATAAATTATGCAAAATAATTGCACGACCAATCAGAATAGAATTGATGGTTGAATTCATGTATTTCCTGATTTATACCTGAGTGGATGGGTTAAAAATTTCCCGGCGATTATATTATTTAAATAACTAAAGCATCTCCTGATTACTATAGGAGTGTCTCAAAATTCACGGATTATCAAAAGCCTGATCATTCTCAGGATTGGTCCGGCTTATTGACAGGGACCGCAGAAAACAGGAGCTTTATCTGTTTAATGGATTAGAATAATTTCTGTCTACGGTTATTTTACTGCCCAGGTATTGGAAGTCTCTTTCGTCAAGCTCTATTCTTGGTCTGCTTTTCCAGATTATATAGGGTTGTTTGTAGCTGTATGGACTTCCTCCGAATTTTGCCGCCTTGCTTTGCGCAGACATATTGGACTCATATTGTTTTCCCAATCCAAAATGCACCCGGTTTGGTGCCTGCATGGCGATAACATTCATGGTAGAAGGATCAACAATAGCATACATCCATACATTGTACGATGCGTTGAAAACATAGGTCATGTAAAGAATACTGGAATCAGCCTTTTCTACGGCTTTGTAGATATCTTCGGCATTCGAGTAACTCATTTTATGCGGATACATTTTTTTAGCGTCTTCTTTGCTTAGTCTTTGCACGTTCAGCATTTCTTCGTCGAACAGCAGGGTTTTCGCTGTAAGAATCTGATAATTTTTTTTGGCGTTATATAAACTGGTATCCCGGTGACTTTTTCCGCCTGCGCAGGCATTCAAATATTTACCCATGTTCAGCAGTATGAATTTAAATTCCATTTCTGTCTCCGCTTTATTGCCGGTGCTGAGACTAATCGTGCTGGTTACCAGCTTTCCTTTATTCGGAAGCATAAGTTTATAAGCGTAGGGCGACACATTGGCTCCCGGGTCGGTGGTAAAGCTTCCTTCCACAAAGGGTAAATAGGTAAATACTGCATATTTGTCGGGCTCGGCTTCAACAGCTTTGTCAATGGCCAGGGCTGATTTAAACTGCGGTGTTTTATGGAGGCCCCAATATTTTTCAAAGGAAGTTTTAACCAGCTCATTGTTGTCTTCGACCCATTTTCTGTATTCCTGTTTTTCCTCGTTCGTCCAGGCAGCGATGGCTTTTTCATCCACTTCATAAATTTTTACAAGAAGAGTCCTGTTCAGGATGGATGCAGCGTCTTTACTGTCCAGGCGGGGCGCGAAATGGATTTGTCCCTGTAAGGAATGAACCCCCAGGATGCAGGTTAAAATAAGAAGAATGTTTTTCATAGGAATAGAATTTGGTTTAGATGCAACAACAGAAAATTTTTCCTGCACAGATATCCGCCCGGAAAGATCACAAAAAAATGGTTCATTACTTACCAGCCGGACTAAGGTAGAGAATTTAATGATATAAAGGATCTAATCCGTTTTCTCAACCATCTTCTCTACATAATACCCCGACTTCCACTTTAAGGATCTGTACTTGCCCAGGAAAGTGCCGTAGTCCAGCAGGTCGGAGATCAGGTACACAGAATCTTTGTAAGGCCTGATGAAGGAACGGTGGTAATTGCTGGCCGTTCCTCCGCCTTTCACATGCCATTTTACTTTGTAGTCTTTGTCAAGCCTGAAGAAAAACAACTCCTGTACATACTGGCTGCTGTGCTCCTCGGCGAAGAGGGAATCGGTTTCTTCAAAATAGATCTTCTTATGAACAGGTGTATACAGATAAACTCCCCCCTTGGTCCCGGCGGCGAGTCCGTAATTATAATAGCTCAGCCCTTTGAATTGCCTGCTCCGGACAAGCTTCCCTTTGTGATCGATCTTCATCAGCAATCCTTCCCCCGTCAGGCGGTCAAACTGCTTTCCTGCAAAAGTGAATGTGTTTTGCCGTATTCCCGCAAGCATCTCGACCGTCATATTGCCTTTGTTCTCATTGAGGATCATGGAAACGGCATCATTGGTCTGGAGAGGATAGGAGAAATGCTTGCTGACCTGAACAGAATCTTTATAGACTACGGAGAAAAGTCCGGCTTCTCCCGTTTTGAGAGGAAAATTTTTAGACTGCTTATCGTAGTGGCTTCTCAGGATCAGCCAGAGCTTCCCGTGGCTGAATTTCATATCCACCGCACTGAGCTTAGCGGCGTGTGTTTTGTCTTTGATGGTCCCTTTCCCATCCAGCCGGAACAGAAATACATCTCCGTCAGAATAATGCCTGTGCTCGTCGGTGTATATGAAAATATTTTCCTGGTCGTCCTGTTCCAGCATGGTATAATGTCCAAGCGGAAAGGGGATGCTCCAGACCAGCTTTCCGTCGCGGCTTATTCTCAGCAGTCCGTGACGCAACTTGTCGTGCTTTACTCCATCGGCGTCAATGAAATAAAAATCGCCACGGCAATATAGGGCGACCAGCAGGTCTCCGTTGCGAAGGCATTTAATTCCTTTGATATAGGTGAGGTCCGAATTGCCGTACATGCTTTTCAGGATCAGCACATAGGAAATTTTTCCTTCGGATGTGTATTTGGCGATAAAGGATTTATGCCAGTGTTCGCTGGTATAATGGCCTATGGCGCTATCAGCCGCGTTCCCTCCCTGGAAAGCGGCCTCTCCCTGAAATTTTCCTGCGGCATAGCAGTTGCCTTCCTGATCCGTTTGCACATCCTCGACATTCACCAGGTAGCTGAAATCGGAAAGAGCGAACCATTCCTGATTCTGCGAAAGGCAAAAGGAGGCAGGCAGCAAAAAGAGTAAAACCAGCAAGGCGCGGATACGCATATAGTTAAATATAATATTTTTCGTTAAATTTCTATTAATCAGACTTATGCGGCTTTCTCTTTTTATTCTGCTGTGCCTGTATTCATTCACGACGAATGCCCAGGATCTTGTGCCCTATAGCAATAATGGACTCTGGGGATTTTTCAGCACAAGCCGTCAGCAGGCTCTCGAAATGAAATACCAGGAAACAGGTCCCTTTAAGGGAAACATCGCGCTGGTAAAGAAAGGGAACAAATGGGGCGCGGTCAATACGGAATTGTCTGTCATCATTGCACCGGAATACGAGCGGATTGAATTCATCAGCAAGGATCTTCTGAGAGCGGCTAAAGCGGGCAGGC
>JBJMLY010000193.1:0-4584 GCA_045805025.1 Cytophagaceae bacterium
GTATTATGTTGACAAAGGTTATTATAATACTGTGGTCACCATTCCTCCTCCTATAAAAGATTCGCTGCTTCCAAACAATGTAATCCTGAAGGTAATAGTCGACAGGAAAGAACGAGTAAGGATACATGATATCGATTTTGTCGGTAATGAGTTTGCCTTAGATAAAAAACTGAAGAAAAAACTAAAAAAGACCAAAGAAAAAAGATGGTACAAGCTTATTACCACTTCAAAACTTATTAAAAAAGAATACGATGCCGACAAGGCCAGGATCCTTGAATATTATAATGCTTTAGGCTTCAGAGATGCTTCGCTTCAGGATTCCATTTATCCCTACGGTGACAGGCACATAAATATTAAAATGACCATCAACGAAGGGAAGAAATATTATTTTAGAAATATTACCTGGGTCGGGAATTATATTTATGACGACAAAGCGCTCGACAAAATCCTTAACATCAAAAAAGGGGATGTTTACAATATGGAAACCCTCCAAAAAAGGCTAAGCTATAATCCTTCAGGAGCAGATGTAAGTTCTCTTTATCTTGATGACGGCTATTTAGTCTTCAGTGTAGATCCTGTGGAAGTGCTTGCAGAAGGCGATTCCATTGATATTGAAATGCGGGTCCATGAAGGAACACAGGCGACCATAGACAAGATTACCCTGAGTGGAAACACAAAAACCCATGACAATGTCATATTAAGGGAGCTTAGAACAATACCCGGACAAAAGTTCAGCCGGTCCGATTTGATCCGTACCCAACAAGCTTTGGGAGCTATGGGCTATTTTGAACCTGAGCAAATAGGAATAAATCCTGTACCTAACCCGCAGACCGGGATGGTAGATATCCATTATAGTGTAGTTGAAAAGCCAAGCGATCAGATACAACTTTCAGGAGGATGGGGAGGTTATTTCGGATTTGTTGGTACACTCGGTCTTGTATTCAATAATTTCTCTACCAAAAACCTTCCTAAGTTAAAAACATGGAGTCCTCTGCCTGCAGGTGACGGACAAAGACTTGGAATTAACTTCCAGGCGAACGGACCTACCTATCAGACCGGTTCCTTCTCCTTCACAGAACCCTGGCTGGGCGGCAGAAAACCTCAGTCATTCGGGATCAGCCTTACCCACTCACGCCAGGCACAATACCTGACCAATAATTACAAAGAACCTCCGGCAGGAAAGCTTGCCGTGAATGGTATCACATTTACCCTGGGTAAGAGCATACGCTATCCGGATTATTTTAATATTGTACACCAGCTTTCGTATCTGAATTACCAGCTGCACAATTATACAAACCTGGGTTTTTCGGGACTGTTCAATAACGGTACGGCCAATAATATTTCCTTTACCAATACGATATCAAGAACAAATCTTAACATCGGCCACGCGGGCCAGAATTTTTATACCGAAGGATCTTCCATGAGTCTGGCGATTATTCTCACTCCTCCTTATTCATTATTTTCAGACAATTACAAAAGCGCCAATGCCGAGACCAGGTATAAATTTGTTGAATTCCACAAATGGATGTTTGACAGCGATTATTATACCACCCTGTTTCATGTCACGGCCAATCAAAAACACCCTCTGGTATTCAGAGCGGGCGCACACTTCGGACTTATCGGCTCCTACAGAAGTGTTACAGGCATAGGACCATTCGAACGCTTTGTGCTGGGCGGAAGCGGTCTTTCCGGATTTAACTTCCTGCTGGGATCAGACATCATCGCGTTGCGCGGATATCCGAATAACTCGATCAAGCCTGCAGGCGGAGGCGGAATTGTGTATGATAAATTCCTTTTCGAACTCAGATATCCGGTTGTAGCTACCGGAGCTCTTTCCCTGTCGGCGCTTACCTTCTTTGAAGGAGGAAATAATTGGGGCAATTTCTCAGACTTTAATCCGTTTAACATCTATCGTACCGCCGGCGTGGGGGCCAATATCTTTATGCCCGCTTTCGGACTGATCGGATTGAGCTACGGATATCCTATGGATGCCATCCCGGGCTATTCACCGGCACAGCTGAAACACAGCCGGGTTACGTTTACAATCGGACAACAAATTCGGTAAACACATGAGATCATTTGTCATAGTTCTGCTTTTCTTTCTTTCCGGAACCAGCGTCACTCAGGCACAGAAGTTCGGCTTTATCGACACCGATATCATACTCAAGCAAATGCCCGAATATAAAAAAGCGGAAAACGAGCTGGCCGAGCTTTCTGCAGGATGGGAAAAAGAGATTACAAAAATGAAGACGGAAGTAGATAAGATGAACGCCGACTATAAGAACGAAGAGATCCTGCTGACCGACGAAATGAAGAAAGAAAGGCTTGCTGCCATTGCTGATAAGGAAAAAGCTCTAAAAGATTTTCAGAAAAAGACATTCGGCTTTGATGGCCTGATCTTTGCTAAAAGACAAGAGCTGATGAAACCGGTTCAGGATAAATTATATGGAGCCGTTGAAAAAGTAGCTAAGGCCAAACAGCTTCAGGTTATCTTTGACCGGTCCAGCGACCTGGTCATGATCTATTCGAATCCCGTACACGACTATACGGACTATGTGCTGGAAGAACTGGGTCTGGGAGACAAAAACGATACAATTCCAAAATAATTCATAACTTTACTTTCGAAAATTTACATCATGAAAAATAAGATTACAATTCTACTTCTTTCGCTTGTTGCAGGAGTTATTTTCTCTGCAGAAGCCCAGCATCTGAAAATCGGCTATGCAGATCCTAATTATATTATGGAAAATCTGCCCGACACAAAAAAGATCCAGTCAGAGCTGCAGACTTACGAAAAACAGCTGCAGAACCAGCTGCAGACTAAATACAAAGACTACCAGGATAAGGCAGCGGCACTTGATGCCGGCCAAAACTCCATGAGCCAGATCGTGAAGGACGATAAAAGAAAAGAGCTTGCCTATCTTGAGCAAAGCATCAAGGAATTTGAAGAAAAAGCACAGGAAGAGCTTCAGAAGAAACAAATGGCATTGGTAGACCCTTTGTTAGACAAAATTCAAAAAGCAATTGATGCCGTAGCCGAAGAGCATGCTTATACCTATATCTTCAGCACAGCGGCTCAGTATGGAGGATCATCCATTATTCTCTATACCAAGAACAAAAATGAGAACATCTCTGACCTGGTTCTGAAGAAAATGGGTGTTACACCTCCGGTACAAGGCGGAACAGGTACCACTCCTGCTAATACTACAGGAGGAACTACCAATACGACGACCAACCCGAATACAACAGCTCCAAAAAAATAACTTCAAAGTCTCCTTTACCGGAGACTTTTTTATTGATGCTTAAACGTCCGGCTTTTCTAAAGAAGAATGACCAGGTGGCGGTTGTAGCTCCCGCCAAAAAATTTCCTGCCGAACAACTGGAAGCAGGTCTGAGCAGGCTTGAATCCTGGGGGCTCAAAGTCGTTCCTGGAAAAAATCTGTACAAAGAGCACCATCAGTTCGCGGGCACCGACAAGGAGCGTCTCAGCGATCTTCAGAAAGCATTTGACAACAAAAATATCAGGGCTGTCTTCTGCGTGCGCGGAGGCTATGGCAGCAATCGATTCGTAGACCATATTGATCTGAAACAATTCAGGCAAAGTCCGAAGTGGCTGACCGGTTATAGCGATATCACCATGCTGCACGGACTTCTGCAGCGCGAGGGATTTCAAAGCATCCACGGCACCATGCCTCTGCTTTTCGGCAAAGACTCCTACGATTCCCTGGAGAGCCTGAGAAAAACCTTATTCGGAGAAAGAATTGAATACACGGTTGAAAGTGACCCGCTCAACCGCCGGGGCAAAGCCGAAGGAATTCTTATCGGCGGCAACCTCTCCATTCTGCAAACGATGATTGGCACCCCCACCGACTTCGACAGCCGGAAAAAAATCCTGTTCATCGAGGAAATTGACGAATACCTTTACCAGCTTGACCGTATGATGATCCATCTGAAAAGAGCCGGCAAGCTGAAGAGCCTGGCCGGACTTGTTGTCGGTCACATGAGCGACATGAAGGATAACGATAGCCCCTTCGGAAAAAATGTCAGGGAGATTATCCTGGAATCAGTGAAAGAGTATAAATTCCCTGTCTGCTTTAATTTCCCTGCAGGCCATGAAACCGAAAATATGGCCCTGCGATTGGGAGCTAAGATGAGTTTGAATGTGGGAAGGGAAAAGAGCTTCCTGAGTTTCTAAAACACAAGAACTCCATTTTGCTTATTTTTGCCTATGGACGATCAAAAGCCAAAGCGACGCATACGGTATAAAGGAACACACCCCAAAACCTTTCAGGAAAAATACAAAGAGCAGCAGCCTGAGCTTTATGCGGAAGATATTGCCAAAGTCCTGGCTCAGGGACGCACACCGGCAGGAATGCACCGTTCCATATGTGTGAACGAGATCATGGACATTCTCAAAATTACACCCGGCCAGATCGGACTTGATGCCACGCTTGGCTATGGCGGACATAGCCTGGAAATTCTTAAACGCTTGCTTCCCGGCGGACGTCTTTATGCCACCGATGTAGATCCTTTTGAATTGCCCCGGACCAGAGAGCGGCTGGAAGGTTTCGGTTACGGACCCGA
>JBJMLY010000194.1:0-2164 GCA_045805025.1 Cytophagaceae bacterium
TTACAGGCTGAACAATTTCAAAATCATTCATCGTTTTTTTTTCTTCAGCATTTTGCTCTTCCGGCTCAACTACTTTTATATCGAGTAATTCCTCCTCTTCCTCTTTACTAAAAACAGGGTCTGTCTCCTGGGTGGGAATAGTGAATTTATTGTTTTTATCCTCTGCTGAAAAAACTTCTTCAGCTATTTCACCGGAAGTATCTTCCCCGATTGGCTTTACTTTTCTTTCGAAAGAGAAATTGAACATGATCACCAGGAAACCGAAAAGGGAAACAGCAAGCAAGGCAAGGGTACCAATACTGCCAACCCATCCGGCCAGTTTCGCATTCAGTATATATCCGAAGCCGCCACCCATAAAAAGTAGTTTATCGGTAAAGAAGAAGCCAAAACAAAGCGAAAACCAGAAGATAAAGAAAACGGATATTCTTTTGATCTTTTTCAGGAACTCAAACTCCCGGCTCACCAGGCGCTTTAATCCGGCAAGTAAAAATACAGGGACGAGCAAAAAGGAGGACATGCCGAACCATTTGAACATGAACAGGTGCGAAACAAGCGCCCCAAGCTTACCCAGCCAATTCAGCACTTTAGTATCTGCTGAAAAAAGGACCGAGGCGGGCCCGAGAACTTTATCCTGGTCTTCCTGCCAGGTGAATATGAAGGAAACAAAGGCCACGGAGAGGTAAACAGCCAGCAACATGGACAAAAGGCCAATTACCTTTTGTGTGCGTTCATTGGTATAAAATTCTTTTGCTTTGCGTAGGCGCTCCATTAAGCCCGGACCTTGTTGTTTTGCAGACTTAGATGCCTTTTCGGCTTTTTCCGGCCCGACTGGTGTTTTTTTCGCTTTAAGCCTTGGCTTCTCTTCAATAACAGCCTCTTCAATCTCGGTTTGGGGATTTGATAAGGGTATCTTTAATCGGTTCTTCTTCGTTTCAGCCATCTACCAACAGGAATATCAGAACAAAAATAGCCCGGCAATTGGCTGCTTTTAGCATTATAAACAAGAGTTATAAACTTTGGCGTGTTAGGAACAGCCAGCGACAGAGCAGAATAGAAATGCAGGCTGAAAAGAGAATAAAGCCCGTTTACCAAAATTCAGGCAAAACCCTAAAAAAAATATTCACGGGAGATTTTATCAGGTAAATTCGTTAAATTTGAGCATAAATATAACTCTTATGGAACAACAGAACCCTGATAACCACCTGAACATTGAACTGAATGAAGATATCGCTGAAGGTATATACAGTAATCTCGCTATTATTACCCATTCACATTCTGAATTTGTGATCGATTTTATAAAAGTAATGCCGGGAGTTCCCAAAGCTCGCGTAAAATCAAGGATCGTGCTTACTCCCCAACATGCAAAACGCCTGATGAAAGCGCTTGCGGACAATGTGAGCAAGTTTGAACAATTGCACGGTAAGATAAAAGATACGGAGCTGAATGCCTTGCCGCTTAACTTTGGCGGACCGACCGCACAGGCATAAATCATTTTCAAATGTGAAGAGTTGATGAAATTCATTAACGGATTCGGAAAAGGCGTCGCCTCTTTTTTTTCTTCTATTCCTTTTATTTTTGAGAAGGGCCTCTGGCATTACCTGTTTTATCCTGTGATCCTCTGGCTTATCTTAATTGCCGTCACCTTATTTGCAGGAATTGAATTCAGCAAATGGCTGCACGGTTATGTCAGCGAATGGCTCTCCCTGGATTCAATTCCCGATAGCGGACACTGGCTCTCCTGGGCAAAAGGAATTGTTTCAGGATACCTGAGCATTATTATATCCTGGTTATTGTCTGCTGTTGTAACAATCATTTCGGGTACATTCATAAAGTACTTAATACTGATCATTCTGTCTCCCCTTTTTTCATTGTTGTCTGAAAGTACAGAAGAAGCGGTCACGGGACAAAAATTTGCTTTCTCCTTCAGGCAGCTCTTCAAAGATATAGGAAGAAGCGTTCTTATTAACAGCAGGAACATGTTGTTTGAATATGCCTGTATATTTCTCGGTTTTGTGATCTGCCTCGCATTTCCTTTTATGTTCGTGATCATAACACCTCTTACCCTTCTGATCGGCTGGTACTTTATAGGATATTCCATGCTCGATTATTCCTGCGAGAGAGATAAAATGGGAGTAATCGCAAGCATTCGTTTCGTAAGGCAGAA
>JBJMLY010000195.1:0-1562 GCA_045805025.1 Cytophagaceae bacterium
GCAGGACGCCGTATCTGCCTGAGGCGGAGAAGGCGGGTTCAATTTTACATTCATTAGCATATTAGCTCATTAACTAAGTACTAGTACGTAATTCTATAAGCCATGGGAAGTGCTGAAAAATCGCAGAAGGAAAATCGAACCAGGAGATCGCCGATCAATTATTTATCAGTCTGCGCACCCTGGAAAAACACCGACTGAATATTAACCAAAAGCTGAATGTAAAGAATTCAGCAGGGTTAGCAAAAGAAGCGATACGGAGGGGTTGATTGATTAGCTCAAAGCCATTGAACGGGGCAGGCGTAAATCGTGAATAGTCATTGAATTTACAGATTTGACATCAATTTAGTATTAGTAAGGTCCGGCAGAGCATCGGCAATCAATTCATCCCGAAGTTTCGGACAAAATTTCTGGGCGGAAGTTTGGCAAAAGGAGCCCAATCTACTTCACTTTACGAATCCATAAACTGCCTGGTCTTTCCTTGAAAAATAAGGGAACGGCATTTGAGGATTGAGCCTTCATCTTCTGTCGCATATAGTCTCCGAAAAAGACCATCTCGAAATAATCATTGAACAGAAGAAAGTTATGAACCATATATATCTCGTTCCAATTGATCCTCAAATCCAGCAGCCATTCTTTAGGATACTCGAAGGGATAGAAAATGTCATGGATGTGTACTAAGACCCCTTTTTTCAGTATTGGAACCACTTCGGTCATCAGGAAGTTCACATCACTTCCTGTTTTGGAGACATGGGAATTATCGATAAATAAAATGTCGTTTTCTTCCAAACTTTCATACAGGCTCAGATCAACATCCTGAACAAAGGACTGACGAACGTCTGCATTCTTATAGTCCTCTTTTCGAAGAAGCCGCGTGAGGCTGATATCCGGATTAGGCTCAATAAAGGTGAACTTAACGGACCTGTCAAGAAAGGCTTCATTCGTGTCCAGCATGAGTGCGGAAGAAAACCCGGATCCCACCTCAATAATTCGCTTTGGTCTGAATTTTAATAAGGTAGTGAATAATGTTAATCCATCCGGATGAGGAAAGGTCTTGTTATCGTAATAATAACGGTATTTGACTGGATCGGGTTCGGAACTAAAGGGAATAATTTTAGAAGCTTCAACAAGTGAATTCAAAAAATCCTGTTGTACTTTGTCATTGAACTTAATTCCTTTTAAGGAACGCGTTTTTGCCCATATTTGATCCTGACGATATTCTAACTCATCCAAGTTCACAACAGGAGAGTAAAAGTGTCCGGGCCGCTGGTTGCAGTATTTCCGGTAGAGATAAGCATAGCGCAAGTAAGGTAGCTTTGACAATATTTTTCCAGTAAGCCCTTCTTTCATAACAATTGATGAAAATAGGGGCGCAATATAAGCCTTATCTCACAAGTAAGACAGTGCCCTTTTCAAAAATATCTCCCGTACAAGGGCTCCAGGCCGTAATCATCCAGACATAAACACCTGCAGCCTGGACTACACCGTTTACTTTGCCATCCCATCCTTTTGATGCATCTGATGTCGTAAAAACAACTTCACCCCACCTGTTAAACACAGAAAAA
>JBJMLY010000196.1:0-23315 GCA_045805025.1 Cytophagaceae bacterium
GTTTGTGGGTTGTTGTTTAAATCGGTAGAAGAGGTCGTGGCGGGTCCAGAGCTGCAGGTCTGATTTGATTTGTGAATAATCACGCCTGTTTTGGCATCGATATAATAATCCCAGACTTCCAGTAAGTTCGGTCTGATGCTTACATGCCATGCCAGGGCAAAAGTAGTGGTTCCGGGAATATTGTATACGGTAAGGTCCGAACCTGGGGCCGAATAATCCAGCATAGCCTGCTGTTCGGGGCTGAAATGTATGTAGGTGGTAATGTGGCTGATGTCCTGTATGGTTTTGTCAATTGCATAGGCAGATCCATACACGGCGGCTACATCGGTCAGGCCTGTGTTCACGTGATATCGTCCGTTGAAAAGATAAGGCTCACCGTTTTTAAAGTGCACAATTACTTCAGCACCCTCGACAGGTACACCAAGAAATTTCTGCTGCATTTTTACATGAGTATGTCCGAGACTGTCTTTAGCTATGTGAATAATGGAAAAGTCGCTGGGGTTACGGATCTGGGTGCTGGCCGAGATATCCTTCATATAATCGTAGCAGCTTTTCATGACGGATTCTTTGCTTCTCAGATCCGATTTTCTTTTGGTGGGATTTCCATGAACGAATAAGGGATGACCTTCGGAATTTCTCTGCACTTTCATTCGCAGACCTTCGTGGATGGAAGTACCGGTTGATTTATACCGGTGGCTTCTGTGGGTGGAGCCTGAGCCATTAATTGTCTGTCTTTGCGGCTGGCTGTTTGGATCGGGCAACCTGGTTTTTTTCTTTTGCTCCAGAGGGCTTTGCGCTTCTGCATTCAGATGCAGGCAAAGAATACCAAAGCTTAACAGGAAGGCGTAGATGGTTCTCATGCTTCAGAATTTTGATTGATTGATTTTTTCAAGAATAAGGTTGTAGAGCACCTGCAGTTTTTTGGACTCATCGCTCTGCTGATTTCCCCAGGTGACTTTATGGTTTTTACCTTTATGAACGGTCTCCAGAAAATAATACAGGTTGCCCGGATCTCTTAACGTTGATTCATAGAAACCCGATTTTTTAATTTCCTTCCGGATTTTATGCAGCTCATTGCCTGAAAGCTTTCCGAAATTCTTGAACCCGCTTCCATCGTCTTTAAATGTATTCCCTTTCTCATTGATGGTATAGGTAATAACCTTCCCGGTGAACCCGCCGCCCGAGCCGATGACAATAGCGTCCTTATCGGTATAGCAGGTGAAGCCCATGAAAAGCATGGAAAGAAATGCAGCAATAAGGCTTGATTTAAAAAATTTAAGCATTTGAAAGCTACGGGAAATAAGTAAAGTGAATACTAAATACGGGATTGATACCCTAAGGTTATAAGCTCAAATATAGGCAATAGGACAAAATATTAAAAGGCCAGTTCAGGCCTTTTAATCGCTTTTTCATGAATGAAGATTCAATAGATATTGGATCTGTTCTTTGTGTATGGATTATCTCGTGGCCCTTCGACATGCTGCGGACAATAATTCTGCCGGTTCGACATTTCGAAGTCCTTGATGGCCGGGATCAGACATACATTGTTAAAATCCTGGTTAACAGGAACGGCCCCTTCCATATCGGTCTCCGGTGCTCCCGAAGAAACAAGCAGGGTTTCCCGTCTGTCTTGCTTGCTGTATCCGTTATTGGTATCAGGCGTACCTTTAATAATGGTATTGCCGTTTACTTCATCCAGGCGGCTGCTTTCTATCTTAGAATTGTTTTCTGTAAATGTTCTTCGCTGATATTCCTGTGCCTGGGCCGAGATGCTTAGTCCTATAGCGGCCATCATAATCATTAAATACTTCATCGTTCCTTCCCTCCGATAAATTAACTCCGGAGAAGAGGATTTGGTTATCGCAGCCTTATTCGTAGATCCAGGCTCCGCTTTTCATTTCAAAGGCCAGGTATTTTAAGGCACTGGGATAGAGACTGATTTGACCGAAGTATCGTTTCCCGTCTTTTTTCAGGGAATATCGCTTGACGACTTTATTATATTCCCAGCCCTGTTCTTCGATCTTTTTTATCCAGCAATCCTGGTCGATTTTCGGGAAGAGCAGAATCTCGCGGAAGCATTTATCGTTCTCAAAATCGTAGATCAGACAATAGTCGTTGATGTTGTTTTTAACAATGATCCTCTGCTGCAGGAAGCTGAGTTCAAGAGTGGCCAGGTGCATGGACTCATACCTGGTTTTTACTTTTTCATAATTCATGCCTAGCTCTTCCTGGGCAAATCCCGGAACGGAAAAGATAAGCAGGAGCAGAATGAAGACCAGATTTTTCATTTCTAAAGATAACAAAGACAGGACTGGTTATAATTCGTTTTTGTAAAATAAAAACTAAAATAGCACTTCATCCTATGACTCAGCGTGAATACTTACAATAACAGCTGCCCTGTCAGTCATCCGAATGAAGGGATTGTATAAGAGTCTTTGGATCATATTTTTTTTCTATATTTGAATCTTCTGAAATTATATAAGACATGAGAAAGAAAATTGTTGCAGGTAACTGGAAAATGAATAAAACCCACGAAGAGGGTGTCAAGCTGGCTACTGAGATTGTAAACATGGTAAAGGATGAGGTACGCAATGACGCCCAGGTAGTGATCTGCCCTCCTTTTGTATCTATACAGGGAATAGCGAAGCTGCTCGACAGCCGCGTCAATATCGGTGCCCAGAATTGTCACAACAAGGCGTCGGGTGCCTATACAGGAGAGGTTTCTGTCGAAATGCTGAAATCCATCGGAGTAAAATATGTCATTCTGGGCCATAGCGAGCGGCGTGAATATTTCAAGGAAAGCAATGCGGACCTTGCTGAAAAAGTGAATATTGTCCTTAAAAACGGACTTACCCCGATCTTCTGCTGCGGCGAGACGCTTGCACAGCGTGAGAAGGGCATCCATATCGATTTTGTGAATTCACAGCTTACCGAAAGCCTTTTCCACCTCGGCGAAGAAGATTTCCGCAAGGTCGTGATCGCGTATGAGCCTATCTGGGCAATTGGAACCGGCGTGACTGCCAGTACGGCACAGGCGCAGGAAATGCATGAAAAAATCAGAAAACACCTGACTTCAAAGTATGGAAAGGCGGCCGATGATACATCTATCCTCTATGGAGGAAGCTGTAAACCGGATAACGCTAAAGAACTGTTTGCATGCAAAGATGTAGACGGAGGACTGATCGGTGGGGCATCGCTGAAATCAAGAGACTTTGTCGATATCATCAAGTCCTTCTAAATCTTTTTTTAGTATATAAAAGATCCCGGGTCTCGCTGTTTTGCAGCGGCAATCCGGGATTTTATAATTTATTCCCTATGCAATATCTGAAGATAAAGATACAGGCGCTCGTTGATTACCACGAGCTGCTTATTGCCGAGCTGAACCTCCAGGGCTATGATTCTTTCGAAGAGCGAGAAGACGGTATTGACGCGTATGTCGTGGAAGAGACCTATCAGGAGCAGGGACTTCAGGAGCTTTCAGAAAAATACAAAGATCTTTTTTCTTTTACCTATACATCCGAAAAGCTGGAGAATAAAAACTGGAACGAAGAATGGGAGAAAAATTTCCAGCCGGTCATCATTTCCAGCCGATGTATTGTAAGAGCATCCTTCCATCAGCCTGACAAAGTCTATGACTATGATATTGTCATCAATCCGAAAATGTCTTTCGGTACAGGGCACCATGAAACCACTTCGATGATGATCGAGAACCAGCTGGGAATTGATCACAGGGGTAAAAAAGTGATGGATGCAGGAAGCGGTACCGGTATATTGGCCATCATGGCAGCAAAACTTGGCGCAGCCGATGTGAGCGCTTTTGATGTGGAGGATTGGGCCTATCAAAACCTGAAGGAAAACATTTCCCTGAACGGATGCCACAATATTAGCGCCGCCCTGGGCGATATAAGTAATGTGGACTTGCACAATGAGTACGATATCATCCTTGCTAACATCAACAAAAATGTACTGATGGCCGAGATACCAGTATATGCAAAGAAACTGAGTAAAGGAGGCATTCTGGTCCTAAGCGGATTTTATACCGGCGATAGCGCTGACCTCATAGAAGTGGCTCAAAAGAGTGGTCTTGTTAAGGCCAGTGACAATGAAAAAAACCGCTGGGCTTCTTTAATTTTTAATAAAAAATAATCATATTGGAAGTTATGAGTTTGAGAAGAGTCCTTACAGTTGTTTTTCTGAGCTGCTCGCTGGCTGTGAATGCGCAGATCAAATTTTCGGAAGACCCTGCCAAATTCCCGCAGGATGTCACTTCCGTGCTGGGAAGCACCAAACAGGAGGCAGCTATTCAGGTGGCAACTACCTTCAATGGACTCTGGAGCGGAGGTTTTACCGAAGCGCAGAAGAAGAAGATTATTGAAGTTTCGGTTAAGATTGCCAAGTCCAAAAAACTTAAAATCAACCCTCAGCTTACCGACTACTTTGCCGTCCTGAACGCTACCAAAAACAAGAACCTTCCCTCCTCCGACTTTGACACGTTGATGTATATTTTTGACAGGAGCATTGACGATTATGATGCCCGGCAGTTGGGTAACTTATACGGAACCATAAGGCTTTTTCTGGAGCAGAGCATGCTCTATAAATCAAATTACAATAAACTCCGGGTAAGTGGCGGTACATTCCGGTTCAGGTATATGGCGCCGGTGATCGACAAATACGATCCTGCTTTTGTTGAGCAGCCGGATACCACAAAAAAGGACGATACTTTTCAGGACTTTGATAATCCGCAGCAGGAAACGGATGAATGGGGAACCATCAATACAGACAACAACGAAGTTTCCAATAGCGGTAATGCGAATATTAACGACAACATCGATGCCTCCCTGCTGAGTACCGGTTATGTGGCTCCCCCCCAGCCACCGGTGGATGGGGCCGTGATTTATTTTGAGAATGCCGATTTCTTTTTTGTCACTCAATATGACTCCTCAAAACTGCAAAGTACTACCGGATCGGTGGTGCTGAAAGATAACCTATATGTAGGCAAAGGCGGTAAATTTGACTGGTCCATCGCAGGTGTACCTTCTTCAGAGATCTACTGCGACCTGGCTGAATATAATTTTACCCTGCAGAGCACCAAGCTGGTTTCTGAAGGAGCAAAGCTTCATTACCCTGCCAGAACAGATTCAGTCGTGGAAGGTATTTTTGAGTTCAACAGCCGCAAGCATAAAACGCCGGAAGAAGCCGTGTTTCCACGCTTCAAATCATTCAACGCAAACATTCCGGTAAAAGGACTTGGTCCGAATATTGTTTACCACGGCGGCTTGTCCCTTTCAGGAAAAAAGATCTACAGCTCCTCTATTGATGAAGGATATTCTACCATAGAAGTGACCAAACAGGATACAGTAGTCGTCAGAGCCGTATCCAACAGATTCGAACTTGGGGATTCCCTGATCAGTGCGGATATCTGCACCATTGTTCTGTTTATGGGGAAAGATTCCATTTACCATCCGGGCGTTACGTTCAAATACAATAAGTCAGACACCAAGCTCAGAGTCCATAAGCATTCCAATTTTAAGTACGCGCCATTCATTAATTCTTACCACGATATCGAGATGTTCCTGGATGCGGGAATCTGGGATTTGAATACCACGTCTATTGATTTTACTATTATCAATGCCAAGAACCAGGTAGCGGCTGTCTTCGAATCGATCCGGTATTACCAGGCAAATAAATATTCCGAGATCCAGGGCATCTACCGTTTTCACCCTCTGCAGCTGGTAGTAGGATATTCTGAGACGGAAACGAATAAGGCGTACCGGCGCGACCCGTCCAGCAAAAAGCGTGTCGATACATTCAACGCGGAAGATGTAGCGAAGGCCTATAAGCTGGAAGTAAACACCGTTAAGAGTTCCATGTATTACCTGATGAAGCTTGGGTATATTGATTACAACGCCCGGACCGGTTTGATTAAATTAAGGGATAAAGCGCTTCACTATGTAGCAGCGCGCAGGGATCGTTCGGATTACGATAATCTTAGTCTGGTTTCCATTTCACCCGAAGGGACTAACTCAACCCTTGATCTGAACAGCAAAGAGCTGACCATCCGCGGCGTGGATAAAATCTTCCTGAGCGACTCGCTGAATGTGTTTATCGTTCCTAAGAACAGACAGGTAATATTCCTCAAAAACAGAGATTTTAACTGTGACGGAAAAATCAATACTCAGAATTTCCAGTTCATCGGGGAGAAATTCGGGTTTGTGTACGACAGCTTCCTGGTACACTTGCCGAAGATCGACGAGATTAAGCTGGCCGTTGATGAGAAGCAGGTGCAGGATCAGGCCAAAGGCATTGACAACCAGGACAACCGGCAGCAAAAGGGCAATAAAAAAGCAAGAGTGCTTGGCAATGAGCTGAAGTATTCTTCAGGAACACTTTATATTAACAAGCCCAACAATAAATCAGGCCGCGTGAAACTTGCGCAGTATCCGATCTTTGATGCAACGACGGGAGCGACGGTATTCTTTAATAAAGATCAGATCGCCGGAGGAGCTTATGATACCACGATACAATTTAAAATTCCACCTTTTAAAATTGACAGTCTTAGCAGCGATGACCCTCAGGCGATCGGGTTTGAAGGTGAATTCGCATCCGGAGGAATATTTCCTCCATTCAAAGAAAAGCTGGTCGTAATGCCTGACTATTCACTGGGCTTCGACCACAAGGTGCCTAAAGAAGGTTTTCAGCTTTACGAAGGAAAAGGAAAGTTCTATAATAAGATCACGATGAACAATCAGGGTCTCAGAGGTGATGGCGAAATTCATTACCTGACCACCACCGCTTACTCCAAAGACTTTGTATTCTTTAAGGATTCCGTAATTACGATTGGAACCAAGAGCGTTACCAAAGAAGGAACGCACCCTGAAACCGTATCGCCCGATGTTACCTTCCCGGAAATGACTATTAACGATTATGAGATGAAGTGGCTTCCGAGAAAGGATAGTATGTACCTGACCAACCGGACAGCCCCTTTTGAAATTTATAATAATACGGCCAGTCTTCAGGGTGTGGCAAACATCACTTCCAAAGGTATGTATGGAGAAGGAGTTCTGACAACCAGAGGTTCGGAGGCACAATCGCTTCACTTCCACTTTGAACAAACCAAGTACGCAGGTCGTGAGTCTACCTTTGAAATCAAGAGTGATAATCCTAAGAAGCCCGCTCTTCGCTGTATTTCAGTAAAACTCGATTTTGACCTGGTCAAAGGGGAGGCTGTGTTCAGTCCGGAAGTTGCAGGCTTTGCCAGTAATGACTTCCCCTATGCACAATACCGAAGCTCTCTGGATAAGGGAGTATGGGATCTGAACAAAAAGACCGTGACCATGAGTATGCCTGAAGGCGGCGATATCAGCAAATCTTATTTCTATTCTACCAGGCCGGATCAGGACTCTCTTGTGTTCAATGCGACAAGTGCGGTATACGATATCCCGAGCCAGAATCTTAATATTTATGGTATACCATTCATCAAGGTAGCGGATTCCAAAATATTCCCCGACAGCAACTGGGTAGCCGTACAGGAAAACGCGGTGATCAAGACCCTGACCAAAGCCAAAATTGTAATCGATACGATAACCGGGTATCATTATCTGTACGACGGAAGAATTGATATTCTGGGCAGAAAAAAATTCGGAGGAGAGGCCACCTATCAATATGTGAACCTGGGTTCGGATACGCTGGCCTTCCAGTTCCAGGATTTTAATCTGGAGCCTAGCCAGAAGAAGAAAGAAGGAGACCACACCGTGGCGACCGGATTTATTACCGAAGATCAGCCTCTGAGAATTGCCGATAAAGTTTTGTATAAAGGAAAGATCATTCTGCATGCGGAGAATAAAAACCTTTCTTTCGAAGGCTTCATACGGCTTGACCTGAAGGGTGCTTTGAATTTCTCCGAGTGGATCAAGTATGATAATAACGGAGAGCAGAAAGAAGTGATTGTGGATCTTACCGATCCTAAAGGAAGTAATGGCGCGCCTCTGTTTAACGGTCTGCATTTCGATAATACGAAGCAGCTGTACACCACATTTATTTCCCAGAAGAAAACCGGAGTTGACAAAGACATGATGCTGGCCAAAGGTATTCTAAGAATTGACAGCGGAGAATTTGTGGTGGGCACTAAGGAAAGGCTTGATCTTTCTACCTTCAAGGGTAACTATTACGCCTATAACGATTCTACTTCATGCATTCGCTATGGCGGAAAGTTTGATTACATGGATCCGAATCCGGATATCAGCGTGTTGGCTTCAGGAAATGGTTTTGCCATGCTTGATAGCAACGACTTCCGTTTCAATAATCTTCTGCTCTTTAAGTTTAACCTGAATCCCGCCATTACTAAAGTATTCGATAAGGAGCTCAAGGCAGCCTACGTAGCATCCGACACGACGGAGCTGGCTAATCCTGATTCTGTCGCAGATGCCAGAAAGAGAGATCTGTTGTTTAAGCTGGCCGAGGTGGAGGACGATAAAGCGGTGAATGCCTATAAAGCAAAGCAGGCATTGGGGTATACTCCATTACCGCTGGCATTCCCGGATATTGCCAAGTCACCCATTACTTTTTCAAATGTGGATATGCGCTGGTCCGTGGTCTATAAAGCATTTTACAGTGTAGGAAAGCTGAACGTTTCGAATGTCCTTAAAACAGACATCAATAAAGAGATGAACGGCTACATTGAGATACGGAAAGGTAATGCCGGAGATATCGTTAACATCTATCTTGAGCCGAATGCCGACACCTGGTATTTTATTACCTATGAGAACAGAAGGCTTGCCATGATTACTTCCAGCGATGCCGTCAATAAAGCGATTGCCGGGAAATCAAAAGGTGAAGTCATGGACAATACCAAGTTCAATTTTGTGGCAGCCGACCTGATGGAAAAAGTGAAATTCGTCAATAACTTCAGGGAATTCTATTTAGGGCTGTCGCCCGACGGACAGCATTTCCAGCAATACCAGCCCGAGAATGTGCAGAAGGATACTAATCCTGCCTATAAAGACGAAGAAGAAAGAAGACAGAAGGAAAGACAGGACAATCCTGCCTATAATAACGAGGAGAAGAAAGAATACGAGAAAAAGGAGGGTAAAGTAATTCAGGAAGATGATCCGAACCGGGAAAAGAAAGTACATAATGTTGATGACAAGGAGCAGCTCAGAAAAGATCAGCAGAAAATGAAGGATCTCTTTAAATAAGATTTGTTTAAATGCCTGAGAAACTTATTTTTGAGGGTTTTTGGAGAAAACAGTGCTTAAAAAAGGGCTGTTTTAATAGCCAAATGACCTTAATATCCGTTTAAATTGTTAAGGTAGTGGTGAATATTTTAAAGCGCAGATAGAATGAATTTTATATATCTTTTAGCGGGTGCGGTTTTAGGATATCTGATAGGCTCAGTGCCTACAGCAGTTTGGTATGGTAGTCTTTTGCACGATACGGATGTACGTGATCATGGAAGTGGAAATGCGGGCGCCACCAATACCTTTCGTGTGCTTGGCAAGAAGGCAGCCAGCATTGTAATGCTGATTGATATTTTCAAGGGATGGCTTGCTGCCAGTGTTGTTTATCCTTTTATTCACTATGGCTTTATTACAGCAGATCATATCATTCTTTATCAGTTGATTTTCGGGTTATCGGCCGTGACCGGTCATATCTTCCCCTTGTATGCAAACTTTAAAGGAGGCAAGGGTGTGGCCACTCTGTTTGGAATGGCACTTTCCATCCATCTTTCCGCCGCTCTGGTTTGTGCCCTGGTGTTTTTTATTGTTTTCATCATCTCCAAATATGTATCACTCGGTTCGATGATTGCCTCCCTGGCTTTCCCATTGATACTGCTTCTTCCTTTCTTCGCACCCCGTTCTGATAAGAGCGTGCTGGTGGCATTCGGTTTTGCCATCTTTGCAGTCGTAGTAATCACGCATCAGAAAAACATTGTGCGGCTGATCAACGGAGAGGAAAATAAGATCCGGCTGCGCAAGAGAGAATAATCTTTATCTCCTTAAAAACCCTTTCCTTCTACCTTATTCTCATCCCTTTTTCGTCGAATACTTCGAACTATTCTGCCTTTTCCCCGTTTTATTTAAATCTAATAAACAGCTATATTTTAGGATTTTATTGTATTAATCAAAGCAATTAATAGGAAAAACAATAAAAATAATTAGTATTTTACCATAGTTATGTTTATGTTTAAAGATACGGGACTTCGTATCCCAGCAATTGTTTAGTATGGTATTGTGGATTATAATCTGGTTTCTATGAGAATACACCTTACACTCTTAGTCTTTTTCTGCAGCTTCCTTAGCATTCCTTTCAGCATTGCCCAGATCAATAGTCCCAGACCTTATTTCGGAAGCCGAATGAAGGGATTATTACAAAAAATACAAAAAGAATTCTGGTTATCCTGTGTGATAGTGCTCTTTAGTTACGGTTTTTCGGCTGCCCAATACCCGGCAAATTCCCCCGTAGCGCTGAACGGGAAGTTAAAGGTAAGCGGAGTAAACCTGGTGAGCGAATGCGGAAATATTGTCCAGCTAAGAGGTATGAGTTCACACGGCCTGCAATGGTACGGCAATTGCGTTACCACTGCGGGCATGGATAATCTTGTTAATACCTGGGGTGTCGATATTTTTCGTCTGGCCATGTATGTGGAAGAGGGAGGATATGTAAATAATCCTTCATACTGGAAAAACTACATCGATACCTGGGTTACCGAATGTGGAAACAGGGGCATTTATTGTCTTATAGACTGGCATGTGCTTAATCCCGGCGACCCGAACACGGATATTGTAGCAGCCAGAGACTTCTGGACTTATATAGCAACCAATCATGGTTCGAAAAAGCACGTACTCTATGAAATATGCAATGAACCCAATGGGGTCAGCTGGAGCACTGTTAAGACCTATGCCGATGATATTATTCCAAGGATCAGGGCTATTGATCCTAATACGGTGATCATTGTCGGTACACCAACCTGGAGCCAGGATGTGGATGTCGCTTCCACCAATAAACTCAGCTATACCAATATTATGTATACGCTGCATTTCTATTCAGGCAGCCATGCACAAGCGCTGAGGGATAAAGCCAATACGGCACGTGCTAACGGTTGTGCGATCTTTGTAACAGAATGCGGTACCAGTGATGCATCAGGAAATGGCGGACCTTATTTAACCGAAGCGGATAACTGGTTCTCCTGGATGCAGACCAATAACATCAGCTGGTGCAACTGGAGCTATTCCGATAAAGGGGAAACTTCTGCCGCTTTGAATGCGGGTTCGTGCAACGGTGGAAGCTGGAATAATACCACCACATCAGGTACTTATATCAAAGGGAAGCTTTCAACGCCGGCCGATAATTTTACCTCATGCGGTGGTGTGTCTGTATCTCTGAGCAGCACACCGGCATCCACTTCGACTTTTAAAGAAGGTGATGCTATAACGCTTAACGCAACGGCCACAACGGTTACTGGAACCATTACTAAAGTGGATTTTTATGATGGTGCGACTTTACTCGGTACCGATAATTCATCACCATACTCTTTCAATATTGCAAGTCTTACAGCCGGCAGTCATACTTTCAAGGCTACTGCTACCAACTCTTCCTCACAGACTGGTTCGGCAACGCTTACTATTAATGTAATTAAAGCGGTTTACCAGACCGGCGGAACTGCACCGGTTATTGATGGAACAATAGAAACCCTATGGAATGGATTTACTGCTGCGTCCATTACGAATGTAAATACAGGAACCGTAAGCTCTTCTTCTGATTTATCTGCAACCTGGAAAGCTACCTGGGACAATACCAATTTATATGTTCTTGTCAGCGTTACCGATGATACCAAGAAGAACGATTCACCGGTAAGTAACACCTACGACGACGATGGTATTGAGATATATATTGATATGGGTAATACCAAAACGGCAACTTATGGGACCAATCAATTTCAATATACTTTCAGATGGAATGATGCTACAGTCTATGAAAATAAGCATAGTGCGACAACGGGTGTTACTTTTGCCAAAGCAGATCCTACCGGTACTTCTTATGTAATGGAGGTTAAAATTCCATGGAGTACACTCGGTGCCGGTGCGCCGGCAATAAATGCTCTGGAAGGTTTTGAGGTAATGATCAACGACGATGACGATGGTGGCACACGAGACGGGAAAATGGCCTGGGTTGGTACGGTTGATAACACCTGGCAGAATCCTTCTCTGATGGGAACAATTGTTATGCTGGGTTCCTCATGCACCAGCCCTTCAGCTGCCGGAACTATCACAGGCAATACAACAGTATGCTCGGGTGCTATCGCTCAGACTTATAGTATATCAGCGGTTACCGGTGCTACAGGCTATACCTGGACCTTGCCAACGGGTACGACCATCACTGCAGGAGCTGGTACTACAAACATCACGGTAACTTTTGGTTCAGCAAGTGGCAATGTAACTGTAACACCGACCAACGCCTGCGGTAACGGCGCGTCAAAGACATTGGCGGTAACTGTAAATCCGGCAGCCGGTGCAGCCGGAACCATTACGGGCTCTGCGACGGTATGCAGCGGAGCTACAGGGCAGACGTATAGTATAGCAGCGGTGACAGGAGCTACTGGCTATAACTGGACAGTCCCGGCAGGAGCTGCGATTACAGCCGGCTCAGGTACTACTAATATTACAGTAACATTTGGTTCAGCCAATGGCAACGTTACTGTTACGCCCACGAGCGCATGCGGCAACGGAGCATCAGCCACGCTTGCGGTAACCGTTAATCCGGCAGCAGGAGCCGCCGGAACCATCACGGGTTCGACATCGGTTTGCAGCGGTGCAACAGGACAGACTTACAGTATAACGGCGGTGACAGGGGCTACGGGATACAACTGGACCGTACCTTCGGGAGCTACAATTACAGCGGGAGCAGGTACAACAAACATCACCGTGACTTTTGGCACAACGGGTGGAAATGTAACTGTAACACCGACCAGCGCATGCGGAAATGGGACTTCTAAAACATTGGCTGTAGCTATTAATCCGGCAGCAGGTGCCGCTGGTGCAATCACGGGCTCAGCATCGGTATGCAGTGGTGCAAGCGGACAGACTTACAGTATAGCAGCAGTGACCGGAGCTACCGGATATAATTGGACCGTACCTACCGGAGCAACGATTACGGCGGGGGCAGGTACTACCAACATCACGGTAAGTTTTGGTTCTACGAATGGGAATGTAAGCGTAACGCCTACCAGTGCCTGTGGAAATGGCTCATCTTCAAGTAAAGCCGTAACAGTTACTACAACACCTGCTACTCCCGGCGCGATCACTGGTTCTGCTACTGCTTGCAGCGGACAAACCGGAGTTACGTATAGTATTGCTTCTGTTGCCGGCGCAACAAGCTACAACTGGACGGTACCGACCGGAGCAACGATTACTGCCGGAGCGGGAACGACAGGAATTACAGTAAGTTTTGGAGCAACAGCCGGCAATGTTTCCGTCACAGCGAGCAACAGCTGCGGAACATCGGCTGCATCCAGCAAAGCAATCACCATCAGTGGCGCAGCAAATCCTGCGGGAACAATCTCCGGATCAACGACCGTTTGTAGCGGCGCAACAGGAATCACATATAGTATCACAGCGGTAGCAGGAGCCACAGGTTATAACTGGACCGTACCGGCCGGAGCAACAATCACAGCCGGTGCCGGTACTAGCAACATCACGGTAACTTTTGGTTCTACCAATGGAAATGTAAGCGTAACACCGACCAGTGCGTGTGGAAATGGCTCATCTTCAAGTACAGCCGTAACGGTTACTACAACACCTGCCACTCCCGGCGCAATCACCGGTTCGGCTACTGCTTGCAGCGGACAAACCGGAGTTACCTATAGCATTGGTTCTGTCGCAGGAGCAACGAATTACAACTGGACCGTACCGACCGGAGCTACGATTACTGCCGGTGCGGGAACGACGGGAATTACGGTAAGCTTTGGCGCAACAGCCGGCAATGTTTCCGTCACAGCGAGCAATAGCTGCGGAACTTCGGCAGCCTCAAGCAAAGCAATTACTCTCAGCGGCGCGGCAAATCCTGCGGGAGCAATCACAGGATCGACGTCGGTATGCAGCGGAGCAACCGGAATTACTTACAGCATCACAGCGGTAGCAGGAGCCACAGGTTATACCTGGACCGTGCCGACCGGAGCAACAATCACTGCTGGCACTGGTACTACCAACATCACCGTAACTTTTGGTTCTACGAATGGAAATGTAAGCGTGACGCCAACCAGCGGTTGCGGCAACGGTGCTTCCAAATCATTGGCTGTTACAGTCAATCCGGCAGCGGGCGCAGCAGGAGCAATCACCGGGTCTTCCACAGCGTGTTCGGGTGCAAGCGGCCAGACCTATAGCATAGCATCTGTAACAGGTGCCACAGGATACAACTGGACAGTTCCTGCCGGGGCCAGCATCACTGCCGGATCAGGCACAACAGGCATTACGGTTAACTTCGGAACAGCCAGCAGCGGCAGCATCAGCGTCACGCCGACCAGCGCCTGCGGAAATGGAGCAGCCTCCTCTCAGAGCATCACATTCAATAGTGTACCTGCAGCAGCAGGTGCCATTACCGGTCCGGCTTCGGCTTGTGGCGGACAATCGGGCGTTGCCTATAGTGTAAGTCCGGTAGCGGGCGCTACCACCTATACCTGGACAGCTCCGGCAGGTTCAAGCATTACCGGACAAGGCACGGCGAATATTACCGTGACCTTCGGAGCCAGTTCAGGCAATGTGTCTGTTGTCTCTTCCAACAGCTGCGGAAGCGCGGCTGCCAGCAGCAAAGCAGTTGCGATCAGCGGCACGGCAAATCCTGCCGGTCCGATTACCGGTTCAGCTTCCGTTTGCAGCGGCGCAACAGGAGTTACCTACAGCATCACAGCAGTAACGGGTGCCACAGGATACAACTGGACTGTTCCTGCCGGAGCCAGCATCACAGCAGGAACAGGCACAACAGCCATTACAGTAAATTTCGGAACAGCCGTCAACGGCAATATTACGGTTACTCCAACCAGCACCTGCGGCAACGGTGCATCTCAATCGTTAGCCGTAACCATCAATCCGGCATCAGCAGCAGCGGGAGCAATTACCGGTTCATCTTCGGTGTGCAGCGGTGCTACGGGTATTACCTACAGCATTTCAGCGGTAACGGGAGCGACAGGTTATAGCTGGACAGTCCCTGCCGGAGCCAGCATTGCTTCCGGTTCAGGAACATCAGGCATTACAGTAAACTTCGGATCAGGCAGCGGCAACGTTACAGTGACACCGACCAGTGCCTGCGGCAACGGCGCATCCAAATCATTAGCAGTAACAATTAACACAGTTCCTGCTGCAGCGGGAGTTATTACCGGTGCTTCAACTGTATGTGCCGGAGCAACGGCTCAGACGTATAGCATTTCAGCCGTGGCCGGAGCCAGCAATTATACCTGGACTGTTCCTTCAGGTGCAAGCTTCACTGGTTCGGGCACAAGCATATCCGTTGATTTCGGTACGGCCAGCAGCGGCACGATCAGCGTTACGCCGGCTAATGCTTGCGGTAATGGAGCTGCGGCAAATTATTCAGTAACGATCAACACGGCTCCAGCAACCGCCAATGCAGGTCCGGATCAATTTATAACGACAAGCACCGCTACGTTCTCGGCCAATTCTCCTGGTTCTGCTAGCGGAACCTGGTCTCTGATCAGCGGTACAGGAACGGTAAGCCCGGTTTCCAGTGCAACGGCTAGCGTCAGCGGTCTCAGCCAGGGAGCCAATACTTTCCGCTGGACAATCAGCAGCGCAGGCTGCGGTACAAGTTCAGACGATGTTGTGATCAACGTTGGTTCGGTACCTCCAACTTCAACGATCAGCGGTCCGGCCAATGTAGCTTCGAACACACCGGGTGTCACGTACTCCATGCCAAGCAATCCGGGTTCTACTTACACATGGTCGGTGCCTCCGGGGGCGACGATCGTATCCGGACAAGGCACGCCTACCGTTACGATAGACTTTGGTTCAGGCGGAGGTGTGGTAGGAGTTACGGAGACAAATCCATTCGGCAGCAATACCGCTACCAAGACAATCAATGTAGGTCCACCGCCTGCTACGCCTTCAATCTCCGGACCGGCTACGGTGAACCCGAATACCACAGCGACTTATTCAGTACCTTCGGATCCATCTTCTACCTATAACTGGACAGTCCCTCCCGGAGCCACGATTACGGGCGGACAGGGAACGAACACGGTGACGGTAAGTTTCGGTCCTTCGGTGAATGGAACCATTGGTGTGGCACAGACCAATCCTTATGGCACCTCCAACGGAGGCATGACGGTGAGTACGACTACAACGACCAGTGTTACCTATCAGGTGAACACTGATCCTTCTTCCGTGTATCCGAATCCTTTTGCGGAGGGTGTTACAATAAGAGTAAGTTCCTCACGTTCTGAGGATATGGAAATCCGCGTCAGCGATATGAAGGGCAACCTGGTATACAGCAGCACTGAGTTTAAGACGAACGAAGATATTGTTATCGGCAACGAGCTCCTTTCCGGAGTGTACATGATTCAGGCACGCTATGGAAGTAAGGTTAGTATAATGAAGGTTACGAAGGTTCAGTGATGTGAACCGGGAGTACAATTGTTTTGACAGGCCTCGTGAGAGGCCTGTTTTTTTTACTTCTCTTCTTAATAAGTAGCTCTGATTTTTTCAGTATTAATTCATCCATTTTTAAGGTTCCTAAAAAACATTTCCACTGAGCCTACTACCCAACTTTAGGTATTATTCCTTCGTATATCATAAAAGGAGGATATTTTAGCATATTTGTAATAAGCCTCCGAAGACTTTACGAAGCAGGTATATTGGTATATAGCAAACAATGGATATTGTTTTATTGCTATTACTAGTTACTTATTGGTATTATATCGTATTTATAATTAGAAAAATTATATAAACGCCTTTTCAGTTCCATAAATATTGGATAAATTTATAGTCCATTTTGAATAGTATTATTTAGATAAATAGTTTGATAATTTTTCTGTCAGGCAAAACTATCTAAGTAGGCAAGAGTTAAGGTGATATTTAATAATTGGGGATAGTAAGTAAATAATAAGGATTAAAAAAACATGAAGCAGCGTCGTCCGATCGTATATTTTTTCTTATGTCTGAACCTCTTATTCTACTCAGGAATAGCTTCCGCTCAGTCCGTGTGGAGCAATACCGATTATAAAAAAGCTCTGTGGATGACTACCCGTTTTTATGGTGGACAGAGATCGGGTCTGAATAACTGGCTCCTGGATAATCACCTGCCGGCAGGTGTGCCTGCCGCTTTACAAGGTCAGGCATTTACAGGCGATAACGATGCCGGTTACGATATTTCAGGGGGCTGGCACGATTGCGGAGATCATGTCATATTCGGACAGACTCAATATTATGCGGCCTATGTATTATTAAAAGGATATTCTGAATTCCCCACCGGCTACGACGATCGTTATACCCCTAATTATGCCGGATACCATGCAGGCGGAGACTGGACATTTGAAGGCACTAATCATGATCCCAACTGTATTCCGGATGTGCTGGATGAAATGAAGCACGAAACAGACTTTCTGATCAAAGCCATACCCAACGCAACTACTTTTTATTCTCAGGTCGGTGACGGGAATTATGACCATGCCCAATGGGTAACAGCAGTTAAAATGCAGACCTTGGCCGTTAACCAGGGCGGAGAAACCAGACCGGTGATTAAAAATCAGAACGATGCCTCCATGGTCTCTTTCTGCGGAGCCACCCTGGCATTGATGTCCAGATTATACCAGCCTTACAATGCTGCTTATTCTGCTCAATGTTTAACCAGTGCTGTTTATTGCTATAACTACGCGAAAGTAGCCGCCCATCAGACTACCGTTGCGGCTCCAGGCGGTTTCTATCCTGCCAACAGCGACTGGAAAGATGATTTTGTGAACCTGTGCTGTGAGCTTTACTGGACAACCGGTACGGCAGCCTATAGAACGGAAGCAGAAAGTTATGAAGCTTCCGTTAGTTATAATGCAGGCTGGCCCTTTGATTATACCAACAACGGTGAAATGGCTTTGTATAATCTGGCCAAGCTGGGAATAAGCAATCCTCCCGCTACGGCTGCTAATACAAGCGCGCTGAGCAGATTCAATACCCGTGTAAACTCGTATTATATTTCTTCCAACAGAACCGGTGGTTTATATTCAGGAGGCGGCGCCTGGGGAATGTTAAGGTACAATGCCATCGCTCCATTCATTATCTCCCTGTATTCCAAACTAAACGGGAACACGACAGCCGCGGTGATGAATCCTATTTATGCGGATATTGATTACATCATGGGCAGCAATGCCTCTAAATTGTCATTCATTGTCGGCTTCACACCTACAGGAGCAGGTTATACTTCTCCTGCTCATCCCCACCATAGAAATGTATACTTAAGAGACGACAATCCACCGAATGCCGATAACACACTCACTATTCCGGCCAAGAATCAACAGTTCGGCGCTTTAGTGGGTGGAGAGAGAAATCCCGGGGCCTATCCTGATGTCAGATCCAACTATCAGTACAGCGAAGTTTGTATTGATTACAATGCTCCGCTGGTCGGCGCACTCGGTTATATTAATTCCCTGAAGGCTCCTGTGACAGTCGGAAGCGCCTGCGGCATGCAGTGCAAAAAGCCGGCTTTAGGTTCTGATCTTTCGACCTGTACAGGTACAACATTACCGGTTACGCTGAATGCCAATGCCGGTGCAGCAGGAGGAAGTATCTCCTATAAATGGTATACCTGGAACGGGACTTCGGCTACGGTAATCGGCGGTGCAACTGCCCAAACCTATTCAGCAACCGTTGCCGGCTCATACATTGTGGAAAGAGATTCTTCTGCTACTCCAAGCGCTTGTGTACGGTACGATACAATCACGATCAGCAGTACCATTCCAAAACCTTCTCTGGGTGGAAATACAAATCTGTGCAATCCTGCTTCCGTCACGCTGTCGGCAAGCAATGCTGCTTCATTCCCCGGAGGTACTACCTGGAAATGGCAAAGCGCTTCCGTACTGGCAGGACCTTATGCCGACATTACCGGACAAACCGCTTCCAGCATGAGCAATGTGCGTACAGCCAAATTTTACAAGCTTCTGGCTACGGCAGGTGCCTGCAGCAATTCCGATACTGTTCAGATTACTTCCAGTCTACCGACGCCGGTAGATGCCTGCGGTGCCGGAACGGTTACTCTTTCAATCACGAATACCGGCGCTGGCCCATACAATTGGTATGACGCATCTACAGGCGGCACGCTGAAATGTACAGGTGCTACCAGTTGCAACATTGCTTCTCCGGCCACTTTGTATGTGCAGGATATGGGAGCAGCCAGTGGTACTGTAGGGCCGACTACTCAACAGGGTGCCGGTACAAACTGGGGCATCAATGCAGGCAATCAAATGTTATTTAATGCCGCCCAGACTTTTACATTAAACTCATTTCAGATTCCATATGCATCCATCTATGCAAATTTATCTACCGCTACTATTGCCGTGGAAATTCTGGATGGAACTGGTGCCTCCTTTTCGCCGGTTAAATCTTTTGTGAGCGATCCGGTGAATGTTACTACAGCTATGTCTAATTCTTTAATTACGTTTCCATTTACAGGATTTACGATACAGAGCTCCTGGGGGCCTGCATTAAGAATGAGAATCATTGCCAATCCGGTTCCGGCAAATCAGATTAATGGTGATCTGCTTTGGAGTGCAGGTCCTGTTACCTATCCTTTAAATTCCAGTCCTGCAGGTATTGTATCAATTACAGGGGCAACGGGTGGAAGTGGCGATGGCAATGATTATATGTATTTCTATAACTGGCAGATTTCCACAGGAACCCCTTGTGCCCGTCTTCCCGTTATAGCAACTAATTCCGGCTGCACCGCGCCGGTAGAATTATTCAGCTTCTATGCGGAAGAAAAGAATGGCAAACCCGCACTTCTCTGGGCAACGGCTTCTGAAAAGAACAACGACTACTTCCAGGTTGAACGCTCACTGGATGGCGAGCACTTCAGCACGATCGCGAAGGTAAAAGGTGCGGGTAACAGCGCTACCATCCTTTACTATGAATATGCGGATCCGTATCCGGTTTACGGGGTAAGTTACTACAGGCTGAAGCAGGTGGACTTCGACGGCACTTCGGAATACAGCAGCATTATTTCAGTGACACGTAATGACCTTACCGATCTGAGAGTGGCTCCGAACCCCTTCAGCAACGAAACAACAATCCGGGTAAGCTCTCCTGCACAGGAAAAAATTCAGCTGAAAGTCATGGATCTGAGCGGCAGAGAACTTTACTCAGGATCGCATAACAGCAACGAAGATATTTTGGTAGGCGCAGACTTCTCTTCAGGAGTTTACATTATCCGGGTAGTGGCCGGCGACAGGATCTATCATTCGAAGATGGTGAAGAATTAGTTTTAGTCGTGAGTATTGAGACTGAAATAGAATTATTAAAAAAAGGGAGCATCCTAGCAGGTTGTTCCCTTTTTTAATGTTGTCAGAGTTACCGGTATTTTTTCTCAATACTCATGACTCACTACTACTTACTTAATATACTCTTTCCTCTTCAATATAGTCTCCACAAACTTCACATCGTTTTCGGAATTGAAAATTTTGAATGGCAGGTGTATGAACTGGGCTTTTGAAATGACCAGTACAAAGTCTTCCTTTCTTTTGTAGGCGTCTTGAATAGAGCTCCACTGGACCTGCATGCCTTCTCTTGTATTGACCTTGATCAGCACTTGTCTGCTATCGATCTCATAACTCAGCTTCTCAAACAGGATCTTATTCTGCTCCAGCTGGGTAACTCCATAAAACTGGATCAGCCAGAAAAGAAAATAAAGTATGACCGCCGTAATAGCCAGGCTGATGAACCACCATTTATAGTTAGGCAGTACAAAGGCAATGCTTCCTAACAATATAGGAGCGCCGATAAACCACCATTGTTTTTTTAAAATCGATTCAAGACCCAGTTTCACGTAAGTGTTTTTGGGCAACTGATATTTTCTTGTTTTTACAATCATAATGGGTTTTGAGTCATGAGTCCTGAGTCAGGAGTTTAAAATGTTAGTATTGAGTCCTGAGTATTGAGTTAAATATTTTTGCATTCTGTAATTACCGACAACCAACAATTAAAAAGCCTTCAAACTCATATCCATGCTCTGGGTCGAATGTGTCAGCGCTCCTACGGAGATATAGTCTACACCTGTCTCAGCGACCTTCGCGATATTTTTCCGGTTGATGCCTCCCGAAGCTTCTACCTCGTACCGGTGATTGATCAGCTCCACGGCTTGCCTCAGCATTTCGATCGACATATTATCGAGCATGATGCGGTCCACCCCTCCGGTTGCCAGCACCTGGTTTACTTCCTCCAGGTTTCTGGTTTCGATTTCAATCTTCAGTTCTTTTCCTGCCGATTTCAGGTAAGCATGGGTTGCCTTAATGGCTTTCTCCACCCCTCCGGCATAATCCACATGGTTATCTTTCAGAATGATCATGTCGAACAAACCGAAACGATGGTTATATCCTCCTCCTATTGCTACGGCCCATTTTTCCATGATCCTGAAATTGGGGGTTGTTTTACGGGTATCGAGCAGCTTTGCCTTCGTATGAGCGATCAATCCGCTAAGCTCTCTGGTTGCCGTCGCGATTCCGCTCATTCTCTGCATGCAGTTCAGTACCAGCCTTTCTGAAGTGAGGATGGAACGAGCTTTGCCGCTTACCGTCAGCGCGATGTCTCCATAGTTTACCTCTGTGCCGTCCTTGATCAGAACTTCGGTATGCAATTCAGAATCAACCTGCAGAAAGATTTTTTCAGCCATGCTGATGCCGGCCAGCGTGCCTTCTCCTTTAATGATCAGGCGGGCTTTATTCTGTGCATCAGCAGGGATGGCAGCCAGGGAAGAATGATCTCCGTCTCCAACATCTTCACGAAGCGCAAGGTCTATAAATGTCCGTATGGCTTCTTCGGTAAGGTAATTCACGGTGTAAAAATAAAAAAAGGCTCTGAATAATTCAGAGCCTCTGTATAAAATCGCGTTATTTATTTACTCCTTGCTGAATTCCAGCGTATCGATCAGGTAATCGCCTCCGAATTGTTTGATCAGAAGGTATACTCTGAAAGAGCCTCCGTTGTAGGAATACTTGCCAATAGCGTATTTCAGGCCCTCTTTGGAGGAACCCTGATGGATGTATTGAAAATCCACCGGCGGGTATTTTTTGAAAAAATCCTTGACCAGCACTTCCGCATGAGCCTTGCTGTAGCTTGATTTTTCACCCAGCAGGCTTAATTCAACCAGGTCGCTGAAGTATCTGGAAAGATCTTTGGAACTTCCCGCCTTCATCGCTGTTTTACTGCTGTTGACGATCTCATCGCTGGTTTGCGCGGAAGCAGCCAATGCAAGTCCAAGCACCAGGATCAGAACACTCAGTATTTTATGAAAATGTTTCATCGTATTATAGGTGCGTAATCCTCTAAAATTATGCCAATCATAGAATTACTCCAATTAAATTACTAAAACTACTAAATTGCAGCTGATATTAACCAATTTTTAAGCAAAATGAACAAAAAAGTTATCCTGATGATCCTGGACGGCTGGGGAATAGCCACCAATCCAGCGGTATCTGCCATTGACAAGGCAAAGACACCGTTTATTAAGTCGCTTTTCGCCAACTATCCGCACAGCAAGCTGGAGGCTTCGGGCCTGGCAGTAGGACTGCCGGCAGGGCAGATGGGTAACTCAGAGGTAGGCCACATGAATATCGGCGCCGGTAGAGTCGT
The DNA here is from genome assembly GCA_045805025.1 of Cytophagaceae bacterium. Lineage (GTDB taxonomy): Bacteria > Bacteroidota > Bacteroidia > Cytophagales > Cytophagaceae > DATMOV01. The sequence goes on from JBJMLY010000196.1 coordinate 22,830, forward strand.
AAACCAGGACCTGGTGCGGATCAACAAAGCCGTGGAAGAAAAAACGCTTGGTAAAGAACCAGCTCTTACGGAAGCATTTGAGTATGCAAAAAAGAATAATAAGAAAGTGCATCTTTTCGGACTATTGTCAGACGGAGGCGTGCATTCGCAGATCAGTCACCTGAAAGCCTTGCTCAGCATCGCGAAGGAACAGGGCATGAGCCAGGTTTTTGTACATGTCTTCACCGATGGAAGAGATACAGACCCGCAAGGGGGGCTTCAGTATGTCATTGATCTGGAGCAGCACATGGCAAAGACTACGGGGAAGATCGCTTCGGTCATCGGCAGGTACTACGCCATGGACCGCGATAACCGCTGGGAAAGGGTGAAGCTTGCCTACGACCTAATGGTAAAAGGAGAAGGAAAGAAATCAAAGAATATGCAGGATTCCATTGCAGAGTCTTATAAAGAAGGAGTCACTGACGAATTCATCAAACCGGTAATCCA
>JBJMLY010000197.1:0-9708 GCA_045805025.1 Cytophagaceae bacterium
ACCAGGATCAGAATTTATGTGTCAAAATATACAGGGTGCTTGAAAAAGAATTTAAGCTTCCGCCTGTACACATTCATCTCCATAAAAATATCCCTATCGGAGCCGGGCTTGGCGGAGGTTCCTCTGATGCCGCTTTTACTATTAAAGCCCTGAATCAATTATTCTGCCTTGGTCTCAGCGACGACTCTATGGAGAAATATATGAGGCCTCTGGGGAGTGACTGTGCATTTTTTATCCGGAATAAACCGGTGTTTGCCTATAACAAGGGCGATCATTTTGAAGAACTAAATCTTTCTCTGGCCGGAAAATTCATCTGTCTTGCTTACCCCCCCATCCATATTTCTACCAGGGAAGCATATGCGGGAATCAAGCCTCAGCAGCCGGTGGTATCGATAAAAGATATCCTGAAAATGGAAAAAAGTTCCTGGAAGGATTTGTTGAAAAATGACTTTGAAACAGAGATCTTCAGAAATCATCCGCAGTTACTCCACCTTAAAGAAAGCCTGTACGGGCAGGGAGCCTTCTACGCGAGTATGAGTGGAAGCGGTTCCTGCGTTTATGGAATTTTTGATGATAAAGAGCAGATTTCCAGGCTCCAACTACCTTCTTCCTGCACAACCTTCAGCGTAAGTCTCTAGACGAAGCGAGGCAGTTCCTGAACTTTATTTTTTTTCTTTTGGTTGATAAGCTTCCGGAAACATAGTTTATTATCAACGAGAAAAAATACAACCATGAAAAAAATTATTGTTCTGATCATTGCACTGGCAGTGAAATTCAACTTTGCTTCTGCCGCGGATTCCGCCGTCGTTACATCTTATTATGAAAATTCCTATGCAGCTACAATGCTTACTGCTAAAGGCGGCGACGATGAAAAAAGCAGAATTAAAGAATTAAGGGAAAGAAAAAAAGCCTTACGTGAAGAGGAAAAAAATCTGAATCAAAAACTCAAGATTAAAAAACTGGAAAAACAGGCTAAGGAGCAGGAAAGAAAAAACAAGCACAAACAAGTCGAGCTTGATCATCAATAAATGACCGGCGCTCAGGGTTCCGGGTTCCTTGCCTGTGCAAAAGAATCGGAATCCTGAGTGCGGTCAATATTCATAAAGTTTGTGATATTGATATAAAAAGTAGTTCCCTGCTCGGGCTGGCTTTCGATCCGGATGGAGCCGCCAAGTTTTTCCACAGAGATTTTTACAATATAGAGTCCTAGCCCCGTGCTGTCTTTATCCGAATGGATTCGGTAGAACATATCAAAAACTTTCCCATGATATTCTGAAGACATCCCGACACCGTTGTCGGCAAATTCAATTTTTGCCTGCTTTTCATCCACTTCAATCTTTATTTTCAGATAGGATTCGTGGTAATAAGTCTTTCTATACTTAATGGCATTCTCTATCAGATTCTGAAAAATGGAATAAAGGATAAAATTCTCGCAATAAAAATCGGCTTTCTGTTCTATATCCAGTTCAAAGCGCATACCCTTATAGTTTGGCAGATGTTCGAAGCTTCCTTTAATCTCTTCGACCATATTCTTAAAATTAATCTTCTCCAGATCGACTTTAGCCCTGTTCACCTTCGTAATCAATAAGAGTTCCATCACAATATTATCAAGCCTTTTCGCGCTCTTCATAATATGCTTGAAATACTCATGGGCATTTTTCACATCATCCTTCATACCCACATCAGTAAGACCTATGATGGACTTCAGAGGACCTTTAATGTCATGAGAAACCTTATAGATAAAATTGTCGTGCTCCTGTACTTTTTCCTTGATAATATTTTTTTGCTGTAGAAAAGCTTCTGTTCTTTCCTTCACTTTCTTCTCCAATTCCCTGTTCACTCTTTCCTTAAGCAGGTCGCTTTCCTTTATTTCCTTGATCCTGTCCGCAAGCGCTATGGAAAGCAGGATCATTTCCAGAATGGCGCCTATATTCATGGAGTAGGCGGTGAATGCATTGGGAGGAAGGATTCTCAATATTCTCAGATTATTAATAAGGAATGCAATGAGCAGAATGGTAAAGCCCGCCACAAAATATCTGGCAGAACTTAAGCCATGCGTATAGGATATGATAGAGGCAATATAGGCCAGCAAAAACGGTATGAGATCAATATAATGTAAATCAAACATCTCATGCCATACAGTCACCGAAAGCAAAAAGAGCAATGTACGAACCCATATGTATACATTAATAATGGTATTGAGCAAGGGAATTTTTTCTTTTACATTCAGAAAACTCTTCGAATACATCAGCAGCCAGACCACCAGATTCCATTGAGCTATCGGTATGCAGTATTCATTCCAATCCGGATGTTCAGGCCATAAATACTGAAAACCGGTTCCGTCCTGACACATCGAGAACAGAGCGAAGCTGAATACATAGATCACATAATAGAGATAGGCTCTGTCACGTATGGTCACAAAAAGGAAAAAGTTGTAGAGGCCGATAACGACCACCATGCCGTAAAAAAGTCCCAGCATAAAATATTCAGAAAGAGCATAGGAAGTAAAACGGGTATAAGCCCTAATCACAAGGATAGCCCTGGTAGGATATACATTCTGGAATTTAACGTAATAAGTCTGCGGACCACGACGGTCAATAGGTAAGAGGTATTCAAAATTTTTGTGATCAAATATCCGTCTGGAAAAATCCAGGCTGTCGCCATTTTTCTGAAGTTTATATTTTCCGTTCCCCAGGGAGGTATAAAGATCCAGCACCTTAATGCGGAAATTATAGGATTCAATCAGCCAGCTGACATTCTCAGGAGAATTATCGTTGATGGTAAAACGAAGCCAATATACAGAGGATGGGTTTGCATTGACCGGAAACTTTTCTTTGCTGCTCACAAAACGGTCGGTAAATTCCGTCGAACTAACCTGCCCTATTCTCAGCTTACCTGTTTTATCTTCCAGGATATCCACCTTGTCAAAATCAATGAAATAATCCTCCTGCTGGTCTGTCAGGATCACAGGAACCGATGCCATGGTCGTAAATGCCGGCATCAGCACGAGCAGGATTAAAAAGATTTTTTTCAAGAACAATGCACGTTACCCAATCAAGTTAAGAATTTTTTTCCAATTCTAACGTGGCACGGTTTTATACATCACTACTCCAATGCAGGAAAAAATAATATTGGGAATCCAGGATGCGAGAAGAGGACCAATAGAACCTACGCTGGCAATTCCCCGGCTCATCAGCACAAAAAGAATATATACAAAGGCTAGTAGAAAGCCAAAAGCGATCTGAAAACCAGCACCTTCGCGGGTCTTCCGGGCAGAAACTATAACCCCGATTGCCGTGAGGATTACAATGGCAAAGGGATAAGTATACCGCTCATATTTTTCAGTCAGATAAATCTCTATATTTTCCGCTCCACGATCCCGGAGCTCGGCAATGTAATTATCAAGCTCGGTCATGGTGAATGTTTCGTGCAACTGATAGGTGCTTCCAAAATCTTTAGGCAGAAGATTGATGATGGTATCCTTGTTCTCGCCTCTCACCACGAACTCCTTATCGCCATCAAAATTCCGGACCACATATTTATCCAGCTTCCAGCAATTTTTCTTTGGCTGCCAGATTATCCTGTTTGATTTCAGCTTCGACTTCAGCTCATTGTTCTCAATTGTTTCCAGTGAAAACTGATAGCCTTCGTTATTATTGTTGTTATAACTTAAGAGATACACATACGTATTCGGACCGATCTTCAGGTGAGCATTATCTCGAAATTCAACCTTCTCTTTGATGTATTGATTTTCAAAAGCAATCCTTTTTTTATTTCCGTTCGGAATGACCCATTCGATCAGAATAAATGTTCCGATTCCTATAAACGTGGCTCCGATCAGGTAAGGAAGCATAAATCGTTTAAAGCTGACCCCACTGCTTAAGATAGCAACGATCTCGGTATGAGAAGCCATCTTCGCAGTTACAAAAACCGTAGCGATGAAGACAGTGATCGGACTAAGCAGGTTTGCCATGTAAGGCATGAAATGCATATAGTATCCCAGTATCTCTATGCCAGGAACCTTGTTCTTGATAAAGTCTTCGTTCTTTTCTGTAAAGTCTATAACCGACAGAATTAAAATAAAGAGCAGCACCACAAAGAAAAATGTGGAGATGAATTTTTGAAGTATGTATTTATCGAGAAGCTTCATTTTCCAGGTTATAAGTTTTATGTTGTACGCTTTAAGTAAAAACCTTCTCTACATCAATTTTATTATTTTTATTCTTCTTCAGCAACGAACCATTAAGCTATGAAATACAGAAGTACTCTTCCAACTTAAAACGTACAACGTATAACTTTAAACTCTTTGAGATACTACCTTCACCATCTTATTCTTCCACTCATAAAACGTGCCAGCCTGTATCTGTTCTCTGGCCTGTTCCATTAACCAGAGATAGAAGCTTAAGTTCTGAATCGAGGCGATCTGGCAAGCCAGTATTTCATTGCTGATGACCAGATGGCGCAAATAGGCTTTACTGTATGTTTCGTTAATAAAACCTCCGATCACAGGATCCAGTGGACTGAAATCGCTTTTCCATTTTTCATTCCGGATATTAATTATCCCCTGCGAGGTGAAAAGCATACCGTTCCTTGCATTACGTGTCGGCATTACACAGTCGAACATATCAATACCCAGAGCAATACACTCCAGCAGATTTTCAGGGGTGCCGACACCCATCAGGTAACGCGGTTTTTCTTCGGGCAATATATTCGTTACTACTTCTGTCATTTCATACATCATTTCTGCGGGCTCACCCACCGACAACCCGCCGATGGCATTCCCCACCCTGTTGGCCGATGCTATGGCCTCCGCAGACTGAATCCGTAAATCTTTATAAACGCTTCCCTGCACGATCGGAAAAAGAAATTGTTCATACCCATATTTCCCCTCAGTGCTATCAAAACGTTCGCAGCAGCGCTTTAACCAGCGATGGGTCATATGCATGGAAGTTTCTGCATATTTATATTCACAGGGGTATGGAGTGCACTCATCAAAAGCCATGATGATGTCGGCGCCTATGCTGCGCTGTATGTCCATCGCATTCTCCGGACTAAAAAAATGCATAGAACCGTCGATGTGCGATTTGAACGTCGCCCCTTCTTCTTTGATCTTGCGGATGTCGGACATGGAATAAACCTGGTATCCCCCGCTATCCGTCAGAATAGGCTTATGCCATCCATTGAATTTATGAAGTCCGCCTGCTTTTTCAAGCACCTCAACACCCGGCCTCAGGTAAAGATGGTAGGTATTTCCAAGGATGATCTGCGCTTTAATATCATTTTCAAGTTCCCGCTGGTGTATGGCTTTCACTGAACCCGCTGTACCCACTGGCATAAAAATGGGGGTCTGAATAGTGCCATGATCGGTGTTGATCTCACCGGTCCGGGCTTTGGAAAATTTGTCTTTGGATAAAATTTTAAAAAACATTCGACAAAACTAAGTATTTTGGACTAAATATGATTTTTATATTTCTGGTTTCCCTGTTAATCCAGCTGATCTTCTTCCTGCTGATCTTCTCACGGCTTGCATTTTTCAAACAAAAAGAAATGCCTGTAAAGCAGCCAAAAGGCGTTTCCGTAGTCATTGCTGCCCATAATGAACTCGAAAATCTTAAAAAACTGATTCCTGCTCTGCTTATCCAGGATTACCCCGATTTTGAGATCATTCTGGCCGATGACCGGTCAGAAGATGGAACAGAGAACTTTCTTCGTGAAAATTTCAAAACTCTTGCCCTGAAAACAGTCAGAATAACCGAAGTGGATCCTCTTTGCAATCCTAAAAAAAATGCCTTAACGCAAGCGATAGCGCTGAGTTCTAAGGAAATTATTCTTCTTACGGATGCTGACTGTCTGCCTTTGAGCAAAAAATGGATAGAAGAAATGACAGCGCCCATTCATCATGGAAAAGAGATTGTTCTTGGCTATTCTCAATATGAGCAAAAACCGGGCTTGCAGAATCTTATGATCCGGTATGAAACCTTCTATACTGCAGTCCAGTATTTTTCGCTGGCTTTAACTGGGAATCCCTATATGGGCGTAGGCCGCAACCTATGCTACATGAGAAAATCCTTTGTTGAGAATAAGGGTTTTGAAGGGCACGTGCATATTACAGGAGGTGACGATGACCTTTTTATAAGGGATATAGCCCGAAAGGATACTACAGGAATTTGTATTTCAAAAGCCGGACAGACACTATCTGTACCCAAAACCAGCTTTGCGGCCTGGATGCGCCAAAAACAAAGGCATTTATCGGTTGGAAAGCATTATAAAGCGAAAGATCGCTTGGTTTTAGGACTTCTTGCTTTATCACAGATAAGCTTCTGGATTTCCCTGCTGATTCTGAGCTTTGTATCATTACAGCCAGAGCTCATAATTATGGGATTTGTTTTGAGAACTTCGGTTTTAATTCCTATTTTTGCCCTTATTCTTAATAAATTAGAGGATAAGCTGAAATGGTATACATTACCTTTTCTTGACCTTTTGTATACAGTATATTACCTGTTGACAGGGTTTAAGGCATTATCTTCCAAGAATACCAGATGGACATAAATAAACAATTTTCGGAGAAGGCTAAGAAGGATTTCCTGCTTATTGAGCTGGCTAAAGAGAAGGGGGATGAGAAAGCTTATGCTGAACTGATGCAAAGGTATAAAAAGCCTGTTTATCACATGATCCTGAAAATGGTAAGAAATGTAGATGACGCCGAAGATCTTACCATCGAGGCTTTTGCCAAAGCTTTTAGAAATCTTAAAAAATTCAATCCTGAATTCACTTTCAGCACCTGGCTTTTCAGGATCGCGACCAATAATTGTATTGACTTTATCCGTAAAAAGAAGCTTGACACCATGAGCATCAGCAATTCCTTCAAAGAGGAAGGCACTGAAAGCGCAGACATGGATATCAAAGACATTAACCTGGACCCGCAGGAAGAGGCTATCAAAAGCCAGAAGGTGGAAATCATCCAGACCATTGTTACCAAGCTTCCTCCGAAATACCAGACTCTTGTTAAATTAAGATACTTCGAAGAGCTCTCTTACGAAGAAATCGCCGAAGAGATAGAAGCACCCCTCGGAACCGTTAAAGCCCAGCTTCACAGAGCCCGCGAACTTCTCTTTGACCTGATCAAAAACCGCAAAGATTCCATTTAATTCGTGGATATCATCCTGAAATACTTTCCCGCGCTTACTTCAGAACAGCAAGCACAGTTTTCTGCATTGGCTGCTTTGTACCAGGAATGGAATGAAAAGATCAATGTGATCTCCCGCAAGGATATGGAACACCTGTATGAAAGACATGTGCTTCATTCTTTAGGCATTGCGAAAGTGGTCTCTTTTAAAGATGAGACCAGCATCCTGGATGTAGGTACGGGCGGAGGCTTTCCTGGCATTCCTCTGGCTATTCTCTTTCCCTCCTGCCATTTTCACCTGGTTGACTCTATTGGCAAAAAGATTAAGGTGGTACTGGAAATTTCTGAAGCAATCGGACTCAAAAATCTTAAAGCTGAACAAATACGGGCCGAACAGCTCAGGGACCAATATGATTTTGTCGTCAGCCGTGCGGTGACCGACATTAAAGAATTTCATGGCTGGGTGCGGAACAAATTTCTCAAAGGCGGATTCAACAGCCTTGACAATGGAATTCTGTATCTGAAAGGTGGCGACCTTGCTGAGGAATTAAATGATTTCAAAAGAACTTACAGGATCTTTGAACTAAAGGAATACTTTCAGGAAGATTTTTTTGAGACCAAAAAGGTCTTGTATGTAAAAGGATAGGTCCTTTACATATATATTCACCCTTTCTCCCTGTACAGAGAAAACAGCGGTGATTTTCAATAAGTCCCTTGCTTCTAATCATCCGCTACAGACAGATAATCAATATATCCCGTCAAAAAATAAAACCGCCTTTTACAAGGCATTTTTCCGCGTAATTAGTATTTTAATGTAAGAATTTATCGTTCCCAAACCCAAACTCTAAACTCCTCCACGTATCATGTCATCCAGGTATTTTTCAAGGCTTTTAGCCTTCGCTGCATTTTGCTATCTGGCATCCTGCAGTTTAAACAAGTCAGCGATCAAAGTTACTGACAGAAATTTCTCCGAAGAAGTGGAACTCCAGCAGAATCTGGTGTTCACTTTCAACAACGATCTTGCTCCCGACTCTGTACTGAACGTCTGGGAAGAAACAGAATACATCCGTTTCACTCCCCAGGTGAAAGGCAAATTCAAATGGACCAGTCGCAATGAGCTGATCTTTTCACCCGACCTCGGCTTCCAACCTAGTACCGACTATAAAGCCGAACTTACTGAAAAAGTATACAGACACGGAGGGAAAGGCTTAAAGCTTTCGGATGAAAAAATCTTTGAATTCCATACACCTTATCTTACACTGGCAAGCACCGGCATCTTCTGGGCCCGAAAGGAAACAGACAAAAACATTACCGAAGCAAGAATTAACCTGATCTTTAATTATCCCGTTGATCCCGCCCTCCTGAAAGGACTCCTGAAAATACAGGTGGATGGCAAAGAAAAAGCCACCGAGGTTTATACCAGCACTGTTTCTCAAACCATCCAGGTAGCCATCGCTGAAACCAGCGAAAAGTATGATGATAAACTCCTCAAAATCTTTATCAGCGCGGGACTAAAATGTGTAGAAAGCCAGTATATAACCAAAAAACAGATTGAATTCGAAACCAAGGTGCCTTCCAAAGACCGCTTCCAGATTATTTCAGCCACAGGAATGTATGAAGATGACAATGCCTACATCAATGTCATCACCAATCAGGAAGTCCTGACCGAAAACATTAAATCCCTTCTTACCATTGACCCTGAGCTTAAATACACGGTAGAGCCTCACGAAGCAGGTTTTGTCGTGAAAGGTGATTTCAAATCAGGTGAAACCTATAACCTGAAAATTGATAAAACACTGAAAGGCATTTTCGGAGGAAACCTTCATTCGGACTTCGAACAGCCGGTAAGCTTCGGAGATCAGCAGCCTTTCATCGGCTTTACCTCTAAAAAAGGGATTTATCTTACCAGCAAAGGAGAAAAGAACATTGGTATCCGCATTATCAGTGTGCCGAGAGTGAAAGTAACTGTATATAAAATCTATGAGAATAATATCCTTCAGTACCTGGATAAAGCCGGTGACTTTAACAGCTACAGATACGATGATGATTACTACGGAGATTATTATAGTTATGTAAATTATGATGAGCTGGGCGATGTCGTGCTTGACAAAGAATACCAAACCAGCGACCTGAAAAAAGCGAATGGCACCTCACTGCTAAACCTGAATCTGAACGATGTCAATGCCAGCTTTAAAGGAATTTATGCAATCAAGGTGGCTTCGGCAGACGAACAATATTTAAGGGCTGCGAAAACCATCTCTATCTCCGACATCGGGATGATCGTGAAGGAAACAGAGAGCGATATTTATGTTTTCACCAATTCCATTCTTTCAGCCAATCCGACCTCTGCTGTTGATGTAAGTCTGGTCAGCACGAATAATCAGAACGTATTAAAAGCCACCACGGACAAAGATGGGGTGGCTAAATTCCCCGATATTAAAAAGAAAGCACCTGGCTTTAGATTCAGAATGGCAACAGCCAGATCCGGAGAGGATTTCAATTACATTCACTTTAACCAGACCGGCGTCGAAACATCCAGACACGACGTGGGAGGAGCCAGAACCAACACGACCGGATATCAG
>JBJMLY010000198.1:0-2795 GCA_045805025.1 Cytophagaceae bacterium
GATGGAAATGGTAAAATAATAGCCCGGTCAAAGTATAAAAAAAGGACCGCTGATTTGTCTGATTGAGGTTTCATCAGTTCAAAATTCCAAAATTCATCATACTTAATCATATCAATCAATTTAATCAGTGGTAAAGATTCTCATCGCCCCCGACTCCATGAAAGACTGCCTTACTTCGGAAGAAGTAGGGAAAAATATTGCATTGGGTATACAGGCGATTATTCCGGATGCCGAAATAAAAGTAATTCCTATGGCTGACGGGGGAGAAGGTACGACCAGGGCCCTGGTTGCGGCTATGCAAGGTAAATTGATGGAAGTGGAAGTACATGATCCCTTGATGAAAAAAATCAGGACTTTCTATGGCGTACTCGAGGAACACAAAACAGCCGTTATTGAAGTAGCTGCTGCCTCCGGACTTGAGCTGCTGAAAAAGGATGAAAGAAATCCATGGCATACGAGCAGTTATGGAACGGGAGAGCTTATCAAAGCCGCACTTGATCAGGGATGCCGCAGTTTCTTGATCGGCCTGGGAGGAAGTGCCACCAATGATGCAGGTGCAGGCATCATTCAGGCTCTGGGAGGGAAGCTGCTGGATAAAGAGGGTAAAGACATTCAGAAAGGCGGAGGCGCTTTATCTGAGCTGGCGGATATAGATCTGAGCGGACTGGATGGGCGTTTGGGTCAGTGCACCATTCTGGTTGCATGCGATGTGCAGATCCCTCTCTGTGGTGAACAGGGAACTTCTAAAGTATATGGGGCTCAAAAAGGCGCCGATGAATTCATGCGTGAAAAGCTGGATCGAAACCTTGCGCACTTTGCCGCAGTTGTCAGGAAGAAAACGGGAATAGATATTGCTGCTATGCCGGGAGCAGGAGCAGCCGGGGGCATAGCAGGCATGCTGAAAGCTCTTCTGCATGCGGAACTAAAACCTGGTTTTGAGCTCGTGTCAGGCCTTACCGGGCTGGAAGAGGAAATTAAAAGATCCGATCTTGTAATTACAGGGGAGGGTAGAACCGATAGTCAGACTTTATCTGGGAAGGTTCCTCTGGGTATTGCGCTGCTCGGTAGGAAATTGAATATACCTGTATGCATTATCTCAGGGAGCATACTTCCCGGTGCCGAAAAACTCTTTGAGCTGGGCATCGTAAAAATTACAGCTCTGGAAAAGCCGGGCATGACTTCCGACTATTCCATCTCGAATGCTCCGCAATTACTTCAGGTGGCGGCTTCGGACCTGATGATCTGGTATAAAGGCTATAAATTTCCGGAAGCCCTGTAAAACCAGCCCTTTTATACTCATTTAACCTTTTTTGTATTTTTACAGTTATTATCAGGAGGGCGAAGATCATGAGGAAGGCGATATTTCATATTTTTCCTACTCCGGAAGGATGGGAACTCAATAAAGAAGGAAACAAACATCCCATCATCACCGATATGAACGGCAAGGATGTGCTCATGAGGGCCATGACCGAAGCCACCATGGAACCCAGCGAAATTGTCATATACTCTCCCGATGGATTAGTGATGTCGCGTATCTACCAGGGTGAAGAATTATTCAAAGATGAACTGGATAAAAGAGATGACCTGATCAAGCTGGTAGGCAATTTTCTGAAAGATGTGATCAAGGCTCCTTCTTACCTGTACAGGAAATTTCTTTATTACATCAATATTAACGACCTCTATCAGCATATGCTGGGCATTCTTAGTCTGATGTCAAAATGGGGCGCAGATGCACTGGATAAAAAAATTGAAACGGATCTTATAAAAGACGAGGCAATCGTTAAAAGAGATAACATTGTCTATATGGTAGGGAAACTGCTTGAGTACAACGAGCTGGCTCCCGAACCCGTTTACAATAATTTCTATAATTACCTTTATTCCATTAGCTTCGAAGATTTTTACAGCAAGCTTCTGCAGCTGACAAGAAGCGCCGATCGCTAAGGTAGTCCATAGTCAATAGTCCACAGTTGACAGGGTAAGCGATACTATTTCTGTGGCTAATTAACTTCTTTTCCCTGATCAAACTCTTTTTTCTCTTTCAGCTTTCCGTTTTCGTCAAAATATTTGAAGGTGCCCTGCTTCATGTCGTTCTCGTAATGTCCTTTAATTTTCACTTCTCCATTTGGATAATATTCTTTGTACGACCCGTTTCTGAGGCCATTCTTTAAATAAACTTCGGATCGGATGCTGCCGTCGGAATATTTGTCGGTAAACTTTTTGGCATCCAGGTCTTCTACATTGTTTTCGTCGTTATCTTCTTCAACGACCTTGGTAGTCGTCGTATCGCTCGTGGCGGGGATTGGAGAATTTATTTTTGCCTGCTGTTCTCTTACCTCATTCACATCTTTGTATGCGGAGACGAACTTCGCCTCGAACAATTCATCTTTTTCTTTCAGCTGAAAGCCTATATGAGGAAAGCAGATGATGTAATCCTTATTGGTATTTGCGGAGGTCCATGTTTCCGGCGCCACAAAGCCTTCCAGTGCACTGTGCAGTACAGGCATGTTGGCATAGATAAACACATTGGATGATTTGTCGAAGTTGTCAAGGAAGGTGTTGTACTCTTTGTAATTTTTCAGCGTGCGTCCTGCCGTATAGTCGTCAATAATGCTTTTCACGGTTTGCGGGTGATTGCTCATGATCACATAATCATTGATCATCGTGTAATAAGGTTTCTCAAGTCCTTTAAAAAATTTCCCGAGCATGAGCTTGAAAAACCCCTTTACTTCCATGTAATTGATCGGATATCCTTTGTAGGTAAATTCCTTGAATTTAATGGGCGTTCTTTTGCGCAC
>JBJMLY010000199.1:0-8129 GCA_045805025.1 Cytophagaceae bacterium
AAGCCCGCTTCGATCAGCTCTTCCCAGATCAGGGGCAGTTCATGAAGTTTGGCGCCGAACAGGTCTATTCTTTGTCCGCCGGTGATCTTGCAGTACAGATCGTATTTTTTTGCTACCATGCCGATCACGATCAGCTTGTCGGGCGTGATTTCACCTCCCGCTACTCTCGGCACGACCGAATAGGTCCCACCTTTTTGGATATTAGCCAGGAAGCGGTCGTTGGTATCCTGTATGGTAGCCTGCTTCAGAATCATATCATTCCAGACGCTTGCCATAATGGAAGCCACGGCAGGCTTGCATATTTCGCATCCGTCTCCTTTTCCGTGGTTGAGCAGAAGATCGTCGTACGAAGTAATGCTGCTTGATTTAACGATGTCGAAAAGCTGCTGTCTGGAATAAGGAAGATGTTCGCAGATGACCTTCTCGATGTTTTTACCGGCCGACTTTAAAGTGGCCGTGAGCAGGTCGTTGACCATCGGCATACATCCGCCGCAGCCTGTTCCTGCTTTGGTGCATTTTTTAATTCCCTGCACATCGAAAATTTCGTTGTAGGTGATGGCATTGCAGATATCGCTCTTGGTCACGCTTTCGCAGGAGCAGATCAGCGCTTCGCCGGGGAGGCTCATGACGCCGCTTCCTTCACTATCGCTTCCGCCTTTTCCTTTAATGATCAGATCTTCGGGGTCGGGAGGAAGAATGATGTTGTTTTTGCAGGTCTGCAGCAGCATGTTGTAATCGTTCGCATCGCCCACGAGGATACCGCCTAACAGGGTTTTGGCATCATCGGTGATGTTGATCTTTTTATAGATGCCTTTGATCTTGTCTTCGTACACAATGGATTTATGTTTGATATCCGTGCAGAAAGGATCTCCGAAACTGGCTACGTCAATACCGATAAGCTTCAGCTTGGTGGACATATCAAAGCCGGTAAAAGATTTACTTACTGAAGTAAGGGCGCAGGCCACCACTTCGGCCATTTCATAACCGGGCGCGACCAGTCCATAGATCATATTTTTATGCAGGGCTGCTTCCCCGATGGCATAGATGTTGGGATCGGAAGTTTGCATGGAATCGCTGACCACAATGCCTCCTCTAGGGCCCACTTCCAGTCCGCTTTGTCTGGCCAGTTCGTCTCTGGGTTTAATTCCCGCTGAAACCACGATCATATCTGTGATCAGTTCGGTTCCATCGGAGAAGATCATTTTTTCTACCTGATCCTTGCCATCGATCAGCTGTGTATTTTTATTCAGTAGTATGGAAATGGATAAGTCCTCCAGTTTCTCTTTGAGAATCTGCGACCCAGCCTGGTCAAGCTGCCTGGGCATAAGCCGGCTGGCAAATTCCACGACGCTTGTTTCAAGTCCGAGGTCGATTAACGCTTTGGCGGCTTCCAGTCCGAGGAGACCTCCCCCGATGACCGTTCCTTTTTTGCATTTTTGGGCATAAGCCCTGATCAGGTCCAGGTCTTCGATGGTTCTGTAAGCGATCACACCGTTTTTTTCTATGCCAGGTACAGGAGGAATAAAGCAGGATGAGCCTGTGGCCAATACCAGGTTGTCGTAATGTATTTTATTGCCGCTGGCGGAGGTAACTATATTCTCCTGGCGGTCGATTTCAATGATCTGATCCCGGATGATCAGGGTAATGTTGTTCCTCTGATACCAGTCCAGGGGTGCCATTAAAAGATCATCCGCCGATTTGCCGCTGAAGTATTCAGACAAGTGCACGCGGTCGTAGGCAGGCCTGGGTTCTTCACCAAATACCACGATGTTGTAAGTTTCATGGGCTTTTTTCTCGACCAGCTTTTCACAGAATTTGTAGCCCACCATTCCGTTTCCTACCACCACGATCGTTTTTTTCATGCTATTTGACAGGTTTAATTGAATTACGTATATCAAATCTATCAAATTTTTACGTAATAAGTAATATTACGTAGGAAATTATTATCAATTACGTAAGTAAAATCATTATATAGTAAAAGGGAAAATGGGAAAAATGATATGGAGGCTTGTGGTCAGGGTGGGATCCGGCGTTTTAGTCATCCGATGACTGCTGGTCTTTTTCATTAAGAAAGGTCATTTAAGAGTCATCGGATGACTGTCTACGTCTGAGGTAGTTTGTTTTCTTATCTGCATCCCATTTCCCAGTGCGAAAGCGCTTTGCCTGAATCAAGGCTTTCCTGCAGCATGGGCAGAGATTGAGTAGGGGGACATAAATTCATTTTATCCAGAATCGTACAGGCCAGGTAAAGCATATTTTCCCGGGCATAGTTCTTTTCTCCCCGCAGAGCCTCAAGGCCTTCTTCGGCGGATTCCTTCGCCGATAGAGATTTGTCCTGTTTTGCTTCCAGGCTCTGTAATCCGTATTGAGCGGGGTTGATCAGTCCGTCTCCGGTTTCATTTCCATCGTAAAGAACATATACCGTGTCTTTGCTTAAGCTGAGCTGTGTAGCTCCTTCAGCGCCTTTGAGTACCAGGGCGGCTCTGCATTGCTGCTGATGTCTGAGCTGCGCCACGAGTTCGTCTTTATAATGTGGATGTGTATAGCCGGTGACCATATAATTTCCTCCCTCTGCCTGAAAAGGCTGAAGCAATTTCTCAAAGGTGGCCAGGAAGGGACGCTTGACCATTTCCTTGCGCATGGTTTTCATCGAATAGAGTTCTGGGAAGAAAATCTGCTGGTCGATATACGTCCATCCGACGGATGGGTTTTCCAGGTCGGCTTTGGCTGCTCTTATACTGGGTAAAGGATTTTTTCCGGACAGTTTCAGAATCTGGTGCGCCGTTACTCCCTGCTTGGGAGCGACTTGGTCTAATCCGTGCAGGTATGAAGGAAATCCGCAGGAAGCCAGTAACGCTGCCAGGAAAGGAGAGAAAACTCTGGTCCGGTTAGCTCCATCGTAGCTGTCACAGATATCGATCAGCAAGGGCACTTCCGGTTTGATGTGATCTGTTTTTGACCAGAGGTATTCGAAGAAAATCCTGTTTTCGGTGAAGCTCTCTCTCTTTAATCTTTCTGCTTCCAGAAAAGAAGCTTTTAAATAGTCGGGAATTGTCTTGTCAAAAAAATAATCCATGCCTTGTCGGCCCTCTTCTGCCGTAAGCTCCTGCAGGTTGATTATTTTTCGGATGAGGGCGATGAAGCCCGACTCATTTCCTCTTATATAAGGTTGAAGCGCCTGAGGAAGCTTTTTTTCGGAGTCGACTTTAAGCTTTTCGATCCAGCCTTTTTCGTCTTCATTTGGCGGTAATGTAAGCAAAGCGGTCAGCATGGTAGCCCGGGTAGTCAGGCTTACTTCGTCATTCAGCATATAGTGGTCAAGTGCTGCCAGCTCTTCAGCTTTCAGGCTTTTGCTTCCCTGAGGGCCTATCCCTTTTTTTCTGAGAAGCTCTTCAACGATGTATTGTCTGTCCATAGGGTCTGAAAGGTCTAATATAAGGGATTAAGTAATTACACGTAACTATTTTTTGAAATGAATTCCCCAGCACGTAACTTTAGGTATGAAGCCTGAGGAAGTGCCGGAAACAAAACGAAGCGATGATAAAGCCGCCAGAAGGCTTACCAGGCTTTATATCACAGCACTTACAGCAGTAGCCTTGCTTTGTATCATCGGGCAGGTCCTTATCCAGAGCTCGATCAATAATTTACTAAGTGATTCTCACGTGATCAACCTGGCCGGACGTCAAAGGTTCAAGAGTCAGGAAATCGTAAAGCTATGCCTGATCATTTCCCAGAACCTGGAGCATCCCGACTACAAAGACAAGCCCAAAGATCTTAAAAAGCTGCTGGATTACTGGGAGAAAGCTCAGCCGGGTCTTCGCAACGGAAATAAGGAACTTAGCCTGCCCGGCGGCAACAGCGAAGAAGTGGAAGGTATGTTCGATATGATCGACCCCTACTTCCAGAATATTCTGAACGGAGCTATTACCATTTATACCCTGGCCGATTCTGCTGCCGTTAATCGCGAAAGGATGCAGCTTGCCATGAACCGCATCCTTGCCAATGAAAGGCTTTTCCTGAATGGCATGGACGATATTGTGCACCAGTACGACCTGGAAAGCAAAGAAAAAGTATTGATCCTGAAGAACATTGAATCGGTCCTGCTGGCCGTGACTCTGGTCATCCTGGCACTGGAGGGCTTTTTCGTCTTCCGCCCTGCTGTTTCCCAAATCAGAAAAGTGATCAAGGAGCTGGTAGCCTCCGAAGAAAAGACCAACGAGCTGGCCAGGCAGATCATGCAGACCAATATCTCGCTGGAAAAATCATTGAAAGATCTTCGCGACATTAATTTTGCGCTGGAGCATGCCACGATCCTTGCCAAAACGGACAAGTTCGGGATTATCATTTATGTGAACGATCAGTTCTGCGAAATCTCCAAATACAGCAAGGAAGAACTCATAGGAAGTCGCTTCGGAATCATCAGCGGACATTATCATTCCAAAACTTTTTTTGACAAGATGTGGGAGACCATCTCTTCGGGCAATGTCTGGAATGATGAGATCAAGAATAAGGCGAAGGACGGCTCGGTATTCTGGCTGGACACGACGATTGTGCCGATCCTGGACAGCAGCGGCACACCCAGCAGTTATATCGGAATTTATGCAGACATCACGCAGAAGTTCCGGCAAAGCATTAACGAGCAGAAAATTAAAACCGCTTCGGTTCTGGAAGGCCAGGAAAAAGAGCGTAAAAAAATTGCCCGTGAGCTGCACGATGGACTCGGGCAAAAGCTTACGGCTTTAAAATTTCATATTGAAGGCATCAAAGGGGCAGCGAACAAGAAAGAAAAGGAAAGGCTGGAAGAGATTAAGAATATGCTTTACGATACAATTGGGGAGGTCAGAAGGATTTCCTTTAACCTGATGCCAAGCGCCCTGAACGATTTCGGCATTATTCCCGCGCTGAAACATCTTTCCGAGCAAGTATCGAAAAGCTCGTATGTAGATGTTATATTTGAGAATCATTCGACTATTGAGAGACTTAATAAAACCGTCGAAATTAATCTCTACCGGATTGTGCAGGAAGCGCTGAACAATGCCATCAAATATTCGGAGGCCGATCGGATCAATATCTTTCTTGAGAATACCGGAGAACGGTTTAAGATCGGAATTTCCGATAATGGTAAGGGCTTTTCCCTCGGTTCGAAGGGAAGTTCAAAAGGTTCTGGTAACGGGATCACAAACATACAGGAGCGGACCCGGCTTATCGACGGTGAATTCAGCATTGAGTCCGCTCCGGGAATGGGCACCAAGATTTTGATTAATATTCCTTATAAAAATTCATAGGTATGGTAAAAATTGTTCTGGCAGATGACCACGGTATTGTAAGGGATGGGATCAAATCTACCCTCAGGGATGAAAAAAGCTTCAAGATCATCGGGGAGGCTTCGAACGGACTGGAAGCGATAGAACGTGTCAAAACGTTGTCTCCGGATGTGATCATTATCGATATCAATATGCCGGAGATGAACGGAATAGAAGCAACGGCCATTATCAGCAAAAAATATCCTGATACCAAATCGCTGGTGCTGTCGATGCACGACAACGAAGACTATATTCTTAAGTCGATTGAATCGGGCGCGGCGGGCTACCTGCTGAAGGATACCAGCAAGGAAGAGTTTGTGAAGGCGATCAACGCCGTAGCCAAAGGGGAAAAATATTTCAGCACCTCTATTTCCAATATTCTTGCTACCGGCTATCTGCATCGCATCAAGATGGGCGAAACCAAAACGACTGAGGAAGATTCTGAAAGCGGACTTACCCGCCGGGAGAAAGGTATTCTGAAGCTTATTGTTCAGGGTCGCAGCAACCGGGAGATTGCGGATAGCCTCTCGATCAGCATACGCACGATTGAAGTGCACCGTTCCAATATGATGAAAAAGTTAAAGGTTAAAAATGCGGTGGAGCTGGTGAAGTTTGCCATGGAAAATAATCTGGTGTGATTTTTTTGTTTTAAATCAGGGTGAGCACATCTCAGGAAATATTAAAATATATAAAGTCTTATTTAAAAGATGTAAATAGGATTCTTTTTTTGTTAGAATCAAAGATGCCGAAATCTTCCCCAGGTAAATTATGGCAATCTTATATCGAGGATGAAGGGGAATATCCTGATCTGGAAATTTCTTCATTTAAAAGACATGGAACGGGGATTCTGGTAAAATATAAAAACAGAACAGTCGATTTTGATTTTTCAGATTTGAATCTTTATAAAATGGGAATAAATCATTCTTCGGAATTTGTTACTATTGATACGGGTTTTTTAGTTTCCTATATTGAGAGTATTGGAGTGGAGAATAAGGAATTAACTTATTATGCTGGTCTTGAGAGAAACTTGAAGACTTTAACCGAAGAGGGACTATTGTATTATTTTCAATATCGCTTCTATCTTCCGGAGGATCTGGAAAAATTAAAACTTTAATGTAAGATCTTATTTATTAACAGATTCTCCTCCAAAGAACCATTCTCCGAATTTATTTTTTTGTCTGTATAAGCCTATAGGTATCAGCCTGATTAATGCTTAAAAGCTTTCATGTATGGCTAAAATTCACTCAAATAAAGTTTTAATAAATCTCTATAAGAGTTAATTTGTAGAGATTTTATTATGAATCTGAATATAGAATTTACGGCGTTGAGAAAATTTGCCATTGGGTTGATCTTTGCAACCCTGGTTCTGGTATTTTCTGTCGTGTTTGCTTTCAGGAATGCGATTGAGCTGAATGAAAGTTATGACTGGGTGCATCATACGTATGATGTCAAAGATAAGCTTGATAGGATTGTCGGAGATCTGACGATGAATGAATCTTCCGTCAGAGGATATGTTATTACAGGCGACAAGCAGTTTTTGAGTTCGTTTGAAGCCAGTAACCACGATATTTTTTCGAACCTGGACTCTCTTAAAAAGCTGGTCAGAGACAATGAAAACCAGCAGCTGAAAATTCCTGAATTTCAATTGCTTATTGAAAAGAGAATCAACCTGCTGGAAGAATACATCACCCATAAACAGAAGCATGACAGAGATTCAGTCCTGTTCCTTGCTATGACTTCCGAAGGAAAAAAACAAATGGATGAGATCAGAAAGCTGAAAATCCAAATGTCTGCTGAGGAAAATATGTTGCTTGATGGCCGCAGAGACCTGGCGGATCATCATCTGAATACAGCGATCATAACACTGACGGTATCGGGCGTCGGCGCCCTGACCATCATGATCCTTGTTCTTTTTTCCGTACGAAGAGACATCCGTGAAAGGGAAGCATTGGAAAACTCATTGCGGGCACTGGATGTCAATAAGAATAAATTCTTTTCCATTATAAGCCATGATCTGAGAGGACCTGTGCAGAGCATAGGCCGGCTTACTTCTTTTCTGGAAAGTGAAAAGACTACCAAAGAGGAAACGATAGAAATCGCCCAGGCGATCCGGCAAACCACCGAACAGGTCGGAAACCTGCTGGACAATCTTTTGCTCTGGTCAAAGCACCAGATGGGCAGGACGCAATTTATTCCTGTAAAATTTCCGATCAGGAAACTGGTGGATAGCTCTATAAGTCTGCTTACCAATTCAGCCAGGTCTAA
Organism: Cytophagaceae bacterium; assembly: GCA_045805025.1. Taxonomy (GTDB): domain Bacteria; phylum Bacteroidota; class Bacteroidia; order Cytophagales; family Cytophagaceae; genus DATMOV01. Next base: position 7,569 of record JBJMLY010000199.1, read on the forward strand.
GCGCATTGTAGTAGAAAACAGGGTGGAAGAACTGACCACTTTTGCGGATAAGAATATGATCGACCTGGTCATAAGAAACCTTATTCAGAATGCCATCAAGTTCACCGAAACCGGAGGGAAGATCACGATCAGCTCTAGTCTTACCGATGAGCATAAAATGGAAATCCGGATTAAAGACACGGGCGTCGGAATACCGGATGCGGTATTGAAAACTATTTTTCAGGTGCAGCATGCGCATTCAAGAATGGGCACGGATGAAGAGAAAGGGACAGGTCTCGGACTTATATTGTGTAAGGAGTTTGTAGAAAAAAACGGCGGTTCAATAGGTGTAGAAAGCAACGAAGGAAATGGCAGCGAGTTTTATTTTACCATTCCTACGGCCGGATAGTTTCCGGTTAATTCATTTTTTAAAAGTCTCTTAACTGATTTTTCAAATGTATTCAGCACTTATTCAGTATATACGCGGCATTCTGCCTCTTACAGACGGGGAAGTGGAATTGATCCGGCCTTTTTTATCGGTAGAAAAAATTGAAAAAGGAGAGTACCTGATCAGGGAAGGTA
>JBJMLY010000200.1:0-5710 GCA_045805025.1 Cytophagaceae bacterium
ATCCCTTTCGGAAACTTTGTCTCCTCTCAGATCATCGGCGAGTTGGTTGACATTCCAGAAATACATATAAACAGAAGATTAAAAATGATCTTACAAGCAAGACTTAAACTTATTAGTCATCCGATGACTGATAGAGCAGATCCTTATTCATGCAAACGCTGTGAGTCATCGGTAACCTTCCCTGCACTCTGCACCGAGCACTAACTACGAATTTTCCTTAAAGAAATTTATCAACCCATTAGTCGAACTATCGTGTGAGGAGATCTTTCCCTTTTCGGTAAGTTCGGGAAGGATTTTCTTGGCCAGCTGTTTTCCGAGCTCCACGCCCCACTGGTCGAAGGAATTCACATTCCAGATCACACCCTGCACATAGATCTTATGCTCATACATGGCGATCAGGGAACCGAGAACGCGGGGAGTCAGTTTTTTGAAGAAGATGGAATTGGTAGGAATATTTCCAGGAAAAACTTTATGCGGAAGCAGTTCATTGAGGGCTTTGCCACTTAGTCCGTCTTTTTCAAGCTCGGCTTTGGCTTCACCTTCGGTCTTGCCTTTCATCAGCGCTTCGGTCTGCGCGAAGAAGTTGGCCAGCAATTTCTTATGATGATCGGAGATCGGATTCTGCGATTGTACCGGCGCCAGGAAGTCGCAAGGGATCAGTTTCGTGCCTTGATGAATCAGCTGGTAAAACGCGTGCTGTCCGTTCGTACCCGGCTCGCCCCAGATAATCGGTCCGGTCGAATAATTCACGACCTTGCCATCTTTGGTGACTCTTTTTCCATTGCTTTCCATATCGCCCTGCTGGAAATAGGCGGCAAAGCGATGCATATACTGATCGTAGGGTAAAATAGCCTGTGAGTCGGCTTCGTAGAAATTATTGTACCAGACACCCAGCAGAGCCAGGATTACCGGGACATTTTTTTCAAATGAGGTATGTCTGAAATGCTCGTCCATTTCGTGAGCACCGGTCAGAAGCTCTTCGAAATTCTCAAAGCCGATATATACTGCTATCGACAAGCCGATCGCCGACCACAGAGAATACCTTCCTCCCACCCAGTCCCAGAACTCAAACATATTCTTCTGATCGATTCCGAATGCTGTACACTCTTTCACATTCGTAGAAAGAGCCACAAAATGTTTTGCTACCGCTTTCTGATCTTTGGCAGTTTCCAGGAACCACTTCTTAGCCGAGTCAGCATTGGTAAGTGTTTCCTGAGTGGTAAATGTTTTGGAAGCGATAATGAATAAGGTGGATTCAGGCTTGACTTTTTTCAAGGTCTCCGCAATATGGGTACCATCGACATTGGAGACAAAATGTACATTCAACCCTTTTTTGCCATAAGGCTTCAATGCTTCAGTAACCATATAAGGACCAAGATCCGAACCTCCGATACCGATATTTACTATGTCTGTAATCGCTTTGCCGGTATACCCCTTCCATGCCCCGCTTCTTACCTCTTCACAGAATTTCTTCATTTTCTGTAGCACGGCATTGATTTTAGGCATGATGTCTTCGCCATCCACTTTAATTGATTTGCCTGAGCGATTTCTCAAGGCTACGTGAAGCACTGCCCTTCCTTCTGTATTATTAATTTTCTCGCCTGTGAACATTAATTCTATGGCATGCTTTAGCTCCACTTCCCGGGCCAGGGCCTGCAGCAAGGACATGGTTTCGCTGGTGATCCTGTTCTTGGAATAATCAAGAAGGATGTCGTTGAACTTTACAGAAAATCTGTCAAACCTGTCGGGATCGTTCTTAAACAATTCCCGCATCTGAAATTTGGAAGTGGCTTTGTAATGCTCTTCAAGCTTTTTCCAGGAACGCAGGTCGGTAAGTTTAACCATAGAAAGGGTATTTAGTATTTTCAAATATAAGCAATGCTGACATTAAATTTCAAGCATGTAAGGTTGAGGGCAAAAAAAAGCTCTTTATTTCTAAAGAGCTTTTTAATTGTATGATTCAGGCTTAGTACCTGTAACCGTCTGATTTAAACGGACCGTTTACAGGGACTTTGATATAATCAGCCTGATCTGCTGAAAGCGTATCAAGTTCAACACCGATCTTTTCCAGGTGAAGTCTGGCTACTTTCTCATCCAGCTGTTTAGGAAGCGTATAAACCTCATTCTTGTATTTTTTCGAATTCTGCCATAACTCCAGCTGAGCCAGGGTCTGGTTGGAGAATGAGTTGGACATCACAAAAGAAGGGTGACCAGTCGCACAACCTAGGTTTACCAGTCTGCCTTCTGCCAGGATCAGAATGTCTTTCCCTTTGATGGTGTATTTATCGACCTGTGGCTTAATCACGATCTTTGATTTACCATGGTTTTTATTCAGCCATGCCATATCGATCTCGTTATCGAAGTGACCGATGTTGCAGACGATGGCTTTATCCTTCATGTTTTCAAAATGACGACCAACAATAATGTCTTTATTACCGGTAGCTGTCACGATGATGTCAGCTCTTTTCACCGCGTCGTCCATCTTTTTAACTTCAAAGCCATCCATAGCAGCCTGCAGTGCGCAGATAGGGTCGATTTCGGTCACGATCACTCTTGCACCGGAGCCTCTGAGAGACAGGGCAGAACCTTTTCCTACATCGCCATAACCGGCTACAACAGCCACTTTACCGGCCATCATAATATCGGTAGCTCTTCTGATCGCGTCAACCAGAGACTCTTTGCAGCCGTATTTATTATCGAATTTTGATTTGGTTACAGAATCGTTCACGTTGATGGCAGGCAGAGGAAGCGTTCCGGCTTTTACTCTTTCGTTCAATCTGAGAACACCTGTGGTAGTTTCTTCGGATATACCTTTGATATTGGCAACAAGCTCAGGGAATCTGTCCAGTACCATGTTGGTAAGGTCACCGCCATCATCAAGAATCATGTTCAATGGTTTTTTATCCTCACCGAAAAATAAAGTCTGCTCGATGCACCAGTCAAATTCCTGCTCGTTCATACCTTTCCATGCATAGACAGAAATGCCGGCAGCGGCAATGGCAGCAGCGGCGTGATCCTGAGTAGAAAAAATATTGCAGGAAGACCAGGTAACTTCCGCACCCAGTTCAATAAGCGTTTCGATCAGAACAGCCGTCTGGATTGTCATGTGCAGACATCCGGCGATTCTTGCACCTTTCAGTGGCTTTGAAGGGCCGAATTCTTTTCTGATAGACATCAGTCCTGGCATTTCAGCTTCCGCCAGTTCTATTTCTTTTCTACCCCATTCTGCCAATGAGATATCTTTTACTTTAAATTTTGTGTAGGTCTCAACCATGGTTTTTAAAATGTTTTATTTACAAGCTAATTACAAAGATACTCTATTGATTTATTAAATAAAAGAATTGAAATTAAGTAGACAATCGCAGTTGACAGCAGGCAAAAAATAAGTAATAATAGTCTATAGTCCACGGTCGACAGACAAACCAGAAACTATTAAATAGTAGACAATTGGCAAAATAAGGGAAGTATTAGTCGATAAGAAGAGCAGATTTAAATCATTCTACTGTCGACTATGGACTGTGGACAGTTGACCCGTATTGAGTAATCGGATGTCTTTGCAAACTGACGGGCAAATCCGTCAACTCACAAACTCAATTTCCTTAAAATTAAAATATTTCTCTCCCTCATCCGTCTTTACTATCAGGAAGCCGTTATCATCAATGCCCGTAATGGTACCGCTGAACTGATACTCTGTCTTGAACAGATGCTGTTCTCCGGACCAGTAAAGCTGAGACAGGTATTGCTCCTTCAGTTCTTTGAGATATCCTTTACGCAGCCGGTCTGCATAAAAATCAAGCTGCGTCAGCAGTTCTTCCAGGAGCTGCGGTAGTGAAAATGGCTCTCCGCAGATATTGGCAAGGGAAATGGCCCTGGGCTCCTTGAAAGCGGTTTGATTGATATTAAGACCTATGCCAATGATGGAATTCCGGATATCGGCTCCCTGCAGGTAATTCCTGATCAGGATGCCGCAGATCTTCCGGTCTTTAAAATAAATATCGTTGGGCCATTTTACGCGGACTTTATCACCCGCGTATTTGCTAACAAGGGCTGAAACAGCCAGGCATGAGATGATATTAAGCCAGAACTGGTGTCCTGCACGGATTCCGGGAGACAGAATGACCGAAAACGTGAGGTTCTTACCGGGCTCCGATTCCCAGGAATTACCCCGTTGTCCCTGGCCGGCAGTCTGCTCGGAGCTGATGATTACTGTGCCATCCTCAGCATTGCCTTCGGAAACCATCTCATGGGCAACCGTGTTGGTGGAATGACAGGCTGGCAGGTGAATCAGCCGTTTCCCTATAAATAATGTATCGGCAGGGATATTGTACAATGTTTTTTCTATTTTTGTTAAAATTAGAACAAAGTGAGTAAAGTAAAAAAAGTCAAAGAAACAACGAAGAAAGCTGCGAAACCAGCTCCTAAGAAAAAGGCAAATAATAAGGCCGATAAAGCCAGTCTGAAGAAGAAATTCGAAAAAGAGCCTGCCGAAAAAAAAACCGGGAAAGCTCCGGTCAAAAAAATATCCGCCAAAGAAAAAAATGAGCTGGCCGATTTGGTCGTCAAAGGGATGCAGGAGGTAAAAGGAATAGAAATCACGGTAATGGATCTTAGGGATATTAAAAATTCCATTGCCGACTATTTCGTGATCTGCTGCGGTAATTCAGATACCCAGGTGGACGCAATTGCCGATTCGATAGAAAAAGAAGTTTATAAAGCCACCAGACAGAATCCATGGCACAAAGAAGGTAAAGAAAACAAAGAGTGGATTCTGCTTGATTACGTGGATGTTGTAGCCCATGTGTTTAAAAAAGACCGAAGAGAGTACTTTTCTCTGGAGGAATTATGGGGAGATGCAACAATTACCCATATAGATTAGTTAATCCTTTATATTTTTTGAATTTTTACCAGAATGACAGATAATAGCCAAAAGAAAAAGAAAAATCTGATTCCTAAACCCGCTCAGAAACCCAATTATCAGGTATGGATTATTGTGATCCTCCTGCTGCTGGTATTAGGAGTTACGATCGTTCAGAAACATCAGACACCGACGCTGATCGAGCAAGCCGAATTTGAAAAAATGATGGAAAAGCACGACGTGTCAAAAGTCGTTCTTGTCGTGAGCGAAAACCTTGTGGAGGTCACTCTCAAGGAAAAAGCCCTTGAAAACAGCACCTACAGCGATCTGAAAAATACACCGGGATACTTGCCCTCCAATCAGGGCCCGCATGCCTATTTCAAGGTGATTTCACCGGAATCCTTCAAAGAAGACTATGACAAATTGCCGAAAAGTGTACGCGATACGGTAAAAGTTGACATAGAAAGAGGATCAGGCTTAACGAATTTCCTGGCAACCTGGGGGTTTTTGTTCATTATACTATTTGCATTCTGGTTCCTGATGAGAAGAATGACCTCCGGCGGACCAGGCGGACAAATCTTTAACATCGGAAAATCGAAGGCTGCGCTCTTTGATGCAGAAAATAAAGTAAAAATTACTTTTGCAGACGTGGCCGGACTGGAAGAAGGCAAAGAAGAAGTAAAGGAAATCGTGGATTTCCTGAAAACTCCGACCAAATTCACCAAGCTTGGCGGTAAGATCCCGAAAGGCGCTCTGCTGGTAGGCCCTCCCGGAACAGGTAAAACCCTTCTGGCCAAGGCTGTAGCCGGAGAAGCCGGTGTACCTTTCTTCTCCCTGTCAGGCTCTGACTTCGTG
>JBJMLY010000201.1:0-1769 GCA_045805025.1 Cytophagaceae bacterium
AAATATTTCCCAACAATAACCTAATAAAAACATTCATACTCCGCTTTGCGGAAAGGCGGATAGAAAACTTCCTGCAAGGTCCGTTCGGAAACATCTGCGGGAGCTCCGTTCAGTCCGTTATAGGCAATACCTCCGGCTACCAGGTGTTTGGCGCAGGCAAGCACATTGTTCTGACCCGAAAAGTCCTTACCCTGATAAGCCCGGATCATGGCGAGCCCAAGCTCGGTAGCCAGGTATGTATCTTCCCCGAATGTCTCGCCGGTGCGTCCCCAGCGGGCATCGCGCACGATGTCGAGGTTCGGGGAAAAGGTCCAGTGAAAACCGGTGGCTCGCATTTCTTTGGCCGTGATCATCGCGATCTGTGCCGCCATCGCGGTATCGAAAGCAGAGGCCATGCCGATGGGACCCGGAAAAATGGTGGCGGCATCGAGATCCATTCCATGTCCGTGAATGGCGTCGGTAGCGATCAGCAAAGGAATTCTCAGCCTGGACTGTTCCGCTTGTTGTTGCAGATAATCGGCTTCTTTATACCCTGGAACTTTCAGAAAGGAACCGACCAGTCCTTTCCGGATAAGACTGGCCTTATCTTCCATGCCCAGCTTGTAGTCTACAATCTCGTCGGCATTGTTAAGCGCATTCGATTTTGAAGGCTCTCCCACATACTGGCACATCTGCCCGATCTTTTCTTCCAGGGTCATTTCTTTCAGAAGAAGTTCCACTCTTTTGTCCGCGGGCAGAGCAGGATCAAGGTAGCTTTGACCTGGCCCCGCGGTTTGCAGATTATTAGTACAGCTGAACGATGTAAGGAGAATAAAAGTGAGTAAGGTATTACTGGTCTTCATGGAACGTTCTTTCGTCAATAAAGATAAAAATATTGAATGATTTCCCATCCAAAAAATGGCTACCTTTAAGCAGTATGCAAAAAATATCAGACCTCATTCAGAAATCAGCTGCCAAGCTCAATATACAGATCAACGAAATACAGGCTGCCTCCATCAAGGCCAGCGCTGAACAGGAAAACATCGCTCTGCTTGCCCCTACCGGCTCCGGTAAAACACTGGCCTTTCTTTTTCCGTTACTCGACCTTCTTAAGCCCGATACCGGACAGGTACAAGCGATGATCCTGGCTCCATCCAGGGAACTGGCCATGCAGATCGAGCAGGTTTTCAGGAGCCTGGGCAGCGGACATAAAGTAAGCTGCTGTTACGGAGGCCATCCGATGAAGATCGAAAAGAACAATCTTATCAATCCCCCGGCCCTGATCATCGGCACTCCGGGACGTATCGCCGACCATCTGCGCCGCGAAAATTTTAGTGCAGAGACACTCCATACGCTAATTCTGGATGAGTTCGACAAATCCATGGAACTGGGCTTTGAAGAAGAAATGAATTTTATTGTCGGACAACTGCGCTCCCTGAAAAAACGCATGCTCAGTTCGGCGACAAACATGCACAAAAGCATACCGCTGTTTGAAGGCAAAATCAGATTTTTTGAATTGAATTATCTGAAAGAAGATTCCGGTTCCAGACTCGAAATCAAAGGGGTAAAAGCCGAAGGACAGGATAAACTGGAGGCACTCATGCGCCTGCTGGGCAAGGTGGGCGGAGAAGCCACCCTGGTTTTCTGCAACCACCGTGAGGCGGTTGACAGGATCAGCGAGCTGCTGGACCTGCAGGGAATGGATCATGATGTTTTTCATGGGGGACTGAAACAGGAAGAACGGGAGAAAGCCCTGACTAAATTCAGGAACGGATCCTTTCGTATCCTCG
>JBJMLY010000202.1:0-4770 GCA_045805025.1 Cytophagaceae bacterium
CCATCAGCATAGACAATCTGGTTGTAGGCAAAGTTGCCTTGCAGGTAAAGTCCTTCGGGTGCCGTAGGCTTAAAATAATATTTCAATGCCAGTTCAGCTCTTATGCCGTCGGTGAGGAAATCCTGCTTTTTTACTTTAAAATTGGCGCTTTTTCCGTCTGTGCGGCCCACCTTTCCATACAGGTTTACTCCGACAGAAAATTTTTTACCCAGCGGAGCTTCAATTTCTACTACAAAGGTTTTCCAGAAAAAAGCGGGAGAAGTTTTAATATTAAAGCCTACGCTTTCTTCTTTTTTAGATGGTTTGCTGGTTTGAAAAATAAATGGAGAATAGGACTTTAGACTGTCAGAGCCTGGTCCGCAGAAAGCGTCTGAAATGGATACTAAAATGGCGAAAAATGATAAATAAAAAGCCTTTTGCATTTTGTTTAGTGCGCTTGCGCATTCGAAAGATAATATAAGATTTAGTAAAAATCTAATTTTTTGAACCTCGCAATGTCTATCTTTGCGTGTTATGAAAGACAAAATTCTTGAAATACAAAAGGAGATCGAATCCTTTAAGGTGGAGTCTAAAGAGCAGTTGGAATCTTTCCGTCTCTCCTTTGTGAGCCGTAAAAGTAAGGTAGCCGATCTGTTCAACCATCTGAAAGATGTGGCTCAGGAAGAGCGGAAGAAGGTCGGCCAGGAGCTGAATGAGCTGAAGAACCGTGCCCAGCTGAAGTTTGATGAGCTCCAGGGAATTTTTGAAAAGAGTTCTTCGCAGGGTACCGATGAATCCCTGGATATAAGTCTGCCCGTAATCCCTGAAACTCTGGGCTCGCGTCATCCTATTTCATTGGTGCGGGAAAGGGTGATCGAGATATTTCAGAGAATGGGATTTAACATATCGGAAGGGCCCGAGATTGAGGATGACTGGCATAATTTCACGGCTTTGAACTTCCCCGAAAATCATCCTGCCCGGGAAATGCAGGACACTTTTTTTATCGAGAAGAATCCGGACATCATACTTCGTACCCATACCTCGCCGGTTCAGGTGAGGGTTATGGAATCACAGAAGCCTCCGATCAGAACCTTGTCTCCGGGAAGAGTTTACCGGAAAGAAGCGATTTCTGCCAGGGCTCATTGTGTCTTTCATCAGTTCGAAGGTTTGTTTATTGATGAGAATGTCAGCTTTGCCGATCTTAAGCAAACCGTTTATCATTTTGCCAAAGAGATGTTCGACAAGGAAACCAAAATCAGGTTCCGCCCTTCTTTTTTTCCTTTCACGGAGCCAAGCGCTGAGATTGATATTACCTGCCTGATCTGCAAAGGAAAGGGCTGTAATATTTGCAAGTACAGCGGTTGGGTCGAGATCGGGGGAGGAGGAATGGTAGATCCGAACGTGCTTCAGAATTCAAATATCGATCCTCAGAAATATTCAGGCTTTGCCTTTGGTATGGGAATAGAGCGAATCACGATGCTCAAATACCAGATTAAAGATCTGCGTTTGTTTACCGAGAACGATGTGAGATTCCTTAAGCAATTCAGCGCTTTGGGTTAATCAACGTTACTTTTAAAGACCGCTTTCCTGTTTCATTTCCTGTGACTAAGAGTCGAAAATATCACTCTGTCGTTATTTATTAGAATTTTTTTTTCAATATAACTCCCCCTTCCATAGATAGTTACATTTCATGTAATTTAAATGAAATAGTAGACCTATCTTTCCTTCTATTTTTTGCGTATAAAGTGCTACAAAGTACTATTGTTGCTGTTTATCAAATCTTATTTATTTGATCAGGAACAATGAGTTATATGAATGAAAGATTGTGACGGAGGCGTAAAAATTTAAAAATAACAAATTGATTATCAATAAGTTATATTAAATATAATTCAATAAAACCTTGCTTATACTTATTTATTGGCCCAAATTGCAGGAAGAAATTAAACGGGCTGATGAATAATTAAATAACAGATTAATTATTTATTAACTCATGGAAAAAAGTAACAATTCAAAACCATCTGTAAATTCGGTAAAGGATTATTCCGGGTCAATGCCGGAATACCTACTCTTATATATCCGAGACGAATTTGCTCTATCGGAATTCTCACCGTACAATCATTCTATAGGATCGTAGCCTTTTATGAAAGCAGAGTTTCCTATTGAAAAAAATCCATGTTCAAATTATATTTTAATTAAAGATTCTATGAAGATGAAATTTGCATCTATTTTCTTTTTGACAGTAAATCTTACTGTCTCCGGTATTTTCTATGGCTGTAATAATACGGGCAGAAAAGAAGTGCCTGTAAGTGCGGATAAGATAAAACCACTTCTGCAAATCCAGGAGCCGGACAAAGAAAAACTCAGACAAAGTTCTTCGGCAAGCATGCTTCCGGAAATTCCCTTGCTATCAGAAATTAATAATGGAGAACGTGTTACCGCGGTGGAATCAATAAAGCATATGCCGATCAAGAAATTTTTCGATTATAACCTGAAGTTTGTCGAAAACAAAGGTCAGCTTGAGCGCTTCTATAACTTTAAATCAGCCAATATCAGTAAAGTAAAATTCTATACGAAAGCATTTAATGGAGCAGCCTATTTTGCAGCCAATGGTGTCGAATACGGATTTGTCAAAGGGGGGCTGGAAAATGGATATGCAACGTATAACAAAGAATATCAGAAGAAGAAGTTGAGCAGGGCGGAGCGACTGGAACAAACAGGGTTTTCGGTTAATTTTTTGAATTGCAATGAAAACCCGGTAATGAATGGAGTAGACCTGAATGAGACCAGAGTGAATTTTCTGAAGGGCAGACAGGATCAATTCGTCACTGATATCAGAACTTTCGATAAGCTGCAGTATCAGGAGTTGTATCGGGGAATTGATCTGGTATATACTTCTCGCGATAATCAGTTAAAATATGATTTTATTGTAAAGGCTGATGCTGATGTGAATCAGATCCGGCTGAAGTATTCGGGCGTGAAAAGTCTCCACATAGCAGAGGACGGAAAACTCAATGTGGAAATTGGCTGGGGAATTCTGGAGGATAAAAAGCCATACAGTTATCAGATCATTCATGGAGAACAGAAAGTCATTGATGTCAGATATGTACTGACAGATGCCAATACACTAGGGTTTAAAGTTTTCGGCAGCTACGATAAAAGCAAAGACCTGATTATCGATCCATTCACCTTAGCATGGGCCACATACATTGGCACCGGTACCAGCGACAATGGGTATGTAGAATCCACCGTTATTGATGGCAGTGGCAGAGTGCTGGGAACAGGCTGGACCAATAATGCTTTTCCGGTAGCAGCCTCGCCGAATGGATTTGATAAAACCTATAATGGGGGTGATGATGCCTATGTCTTCCGTTTAAATTCTGCCGGTACTACTATGGATTATGTCAGCTACCTTGGTGGCAGCGGGAATGAAGTGGGAACAGGTATTGCCGTAAACTCAGCCGGTGAAATATGCGTGAGCGGACATACAGCCTCTTTTGGTCAGTCAGCGTTTGTAGAAAATTCTACCACTACGCTCACGGTTGCTACCGGGAATGTTGTGGTGGCAGTGGCAGGCATCGGATCCTATGGAAATCCACAGGACATTATTTTGGTCAATGGGGCAAATACTCTTTACGGAACAATATATGGATTTCCTGACGGTACTCATTTGAATGTAAACATAACGTCCGTACAGGGAGCGGGGACTTATGGAACCTGGGCGATTTCAAAAGTGCTGCAGGCTTCTTTCCCAACTACACCGAGTGGTATTCAACCTGTCAAGAACGGAGGGGCCAGCGCGGTGGAAGATATTTTCTATGTAAAGCTGAATGGTGCGGGGAATAATATGACCTATGGTACTCATTATGGCGATTCCGGCGTTGACTGGGCGATAGACCTTGCCCTGGATGCCAGCGATAACGCTTATATTACAGGGCGTACGCAATCAACAGCCAACTTTGCCACGGTCGGTGCTTTTCAGACAGCCTTTGGCGGGGGAGTGTATGATTCATATATTCTGAAAATAAATTCAGGAGGAACTCTGGGATACTGTACTTACATCGGGGGAACTCAGAATGATATCGGAAAAGGAATTGTAGTAACCTCCACGAATGAACCATTGATTGTCGGAATGACGCTGTCCGCAGGTATGGCTTCAGCCGGTGCTTATCAGACATCGGTAGCGGGCGCTGATGATGCATTTCTTTTCAAACTTTCCAATACCGGAGCCGCAAGGATATTCTGTACATACCTGGGTGGTATCAGTCAGGACGGTGGTGCAGGAATTGACCTGGTGCTGCCTTCCAACGAACCGATCATTGTGGGTACTACTTCCTCTGCTGCTTTTCCTTTGCTGAATGCAGTCGATAATGTCTACACAGCAGAAGAAGGATTTGTGGCCAGATTTAATTCTACCGGAACAGCATTAAAATATTCCAGTTTCATCGGAGGCGACGGCGCAGATAACGTAAAGGGATATGATTATACAACGGTGGCAAAATTCGGAGGTATAAAAGTAGTGGGTGGGAAACCTGTTATTGTTATGGGAATGGCTTCATCCGCCGCATCCATGAGTACCTTCCTTGTTGCTACTCTTACTTATACCGCTTACGATCAGACAACTTCAGGTACTTATACCTTCAATACCGGTACTTACAGCGGAGGAGCCTTGGGTGATATGCTGGTAACCGTTCTTGATTCAGTGAGTACTACTACTCCAACAGTCTTATTCGGTTCTTATTTCGGAGGTTCTCAGAATGATTATCCGACGGCTGGAATCAATGTTGATCTTTC
>JBJMLY010000203.1:0-9549 GCA_045805025.1 Cytophagaceae bacterium
AAAGATGCCGTACCTACTGTGAATACCGACTGGTGGAATTATGGCGGCATTACCAGGGATGTGAAAGTGCTGGAAGTACCTGAAATGTACATCAAAGATTATTTTATCCAACTGAAGAAGAATTCATTGAGTGAGATCGGGGGCTGGGTAAAACTGGACGGATCTTCGGCTTTAAAAAAAGTAAAAATTGAAATTCCGGAGGCGGGGGTCAGCACAGAAGTGACGACTGACCAGAATGGCATGGCTCAGCTGAGCATCAAAGCGAAATTAAGATTGTGGTCTCCTGAAGATCCGAAACTTTATCAGGTGCTCATCACTTCCGAATCTGATAAGGTGGAAGAAATGATCGGCTTTCGATGCATCGAAACACAGGGGCAGAATATTCTGCTGAATAAAAAACCGGTATTCCTGAAAGGTATCTGCATTCACGAAGAGGTTCCAACAGCCGGAAGAAGGGCCTATAGTATCGAAGACGCACAGCTTCTGCTCGGGTGGGCCAAAGAGATGGGCTGCAATTACGTAAGGCTGGCGCATTACCCGCACAACGAGAATATGACCCGGCTGGCAGATAAAATGGGACTGATGGTATGGTCGGAAATTCCTGTATACTGGACTATCCAGTGGGAGAATCCTGAAACATTCGCCAATGCGAAAAATCAGCTTACAGAAATGGTTACCCGTGATAAGAACAGAGCCTCGATCGTACTATGGTCCATGGCTAATGAAACACCTTTAAAGGATTCCCGGACTGCTTTTCTTAAAAATCTCGTGGAGCTTACCCGGCAGCTGGATAATACCCGGCTTATCACCGCAGCACTCGAAGTGCATAATGAAACCGGCGACACTAAAATACTGGATGATCCTTTGGGGCAGTACCTGGATGTGCTTGGATGCAATGAATACATAGGCTGGTATGGCGATAAGAAACCTGCCGATTGCGAGAATTATACCTGGAAGACGATTTATGATAAGCCTTTGGTGATAAGCGAGCTTGGTGCAGATTGCCTTTCCGGATTACATGGCGACAAGTCCAAAAGATTCAACGAAGAATATCAGGAAGATTTTTACATACATCAGATCAGTATGCTGAAGAAGATTACTTTTCTGCGCGGGGTATCGCCATGGATCCTGGCTGATTTCAGATCGCCCAGAAGACCGCTACCTTACATACAGGATTTCTGGAACCGCAAAGGCCTGATCTCGGAGAAGGGAGAAAAGAAGAAAGCATACTATATTCTGAAGAAATATTATGAGGAAATCAAATGATGTGAAACGTTCAGGCGATTACTTTGGTCAGGCAATTAAACATTTTTTCTTCGGTAAGAGGTTTGTTGATGAATTCAAAATTACCGAGTGATTTCAGAAGCTCAACATCCTTGACATTTTTCGAAGTCGTAAGAATGATGATCTTTACCTTATTCTTGTTTTTGATTCTAAGGTTTTCGAAAGCGCGGATAAATTCAAATCCATTCATCACGGGCATGTTGATGTCGAGCATGATCAGTTCAGGACAGGCCTGATCTTTATCACATTGGGATTTGATGTATTCAATTCCTTCTTCACCATTCATGGTGATCTTTACGTCGTTGGTAACATTTAATTTTCGGATGAGTCTTTCATTAATGAAATTGGTAATGCTGTCATCATCAACAAGAAGGATACAATTAAGCTTTACCATTGCTATCGGAGCTTATGTTTCTATGGGACATGGAATCTAAACCTATTGCGCTTGTTTTTGTTTTTATTAAGAACGCTATTTGCGGTAATTTTTCGCCTATGAGGGGACTTTTTTTAACACTGGGTATCTTAATACTTATATCGGCCTGTGAGACAGGCAATAATACGAACGAAAAGACGGGATTTGCTATCAATCAATCCGACTCCGCGCTCGCTTTGATGAAATATGATCTCAGCAGGCCTTCGGATACAGTTTCCATTCGAAAAGGGATACGGATCAAAGAATTGTTGCAAACCAAATTTAAGGATTTTAACGGGTCCTTGCTGGTCAGTTCTCATGGAAGAATTATCTATGATACAGCCATAGGTTATTCGGATTTCAGGTCAAAAGGCAAACTGAACATTCATTCTTCATTCCATCTCGCATCTGTTTCCAAGCAGTTCACTGCGATGGCCATTATGATGCTGAAAGAGCAGGGGAAGTTAGCTTATGATGATCCTGCTGTGAAATTTATTCCGGACCTCCCATATCCTGAGATTACCATACGTCAGCTGCTCAATCATACCTCGGGCTTGCCGAACATCACTAACTACATTCCGAATTTTCTTACGTTCTGGGACAGCACTGCCGTAGCCTGTAATGCCGATATTGTTTACGCACTCAATAAGAATAAACCGTCTTTACAGTCAAAGCCCGGTACACGTTTTTCCTATAACAACACCGGTTATGTACTGCTCGGACTTATCGTAGAGAAAGTTTCAGGTATTTCCTTTGATCAGTTTGTTATGAAAAAGATCTTTAAGCCTTTGCAGATGGACGACTCCAGAGTTTACAGCATGCATAATAATTGTGAAGTGCCCAATAGGGTTTACGGCTTCAGCCGGTACAGAGGAGGACATTCTCCCGATGAAGACGATATAAGGAACGGGCTGGTGGGAGAGAAGGGTGTTTATTCTTCGGTGATCGATCTGTATAAATGGGATCAGGCACTATATACCGATGTGCTGGTGAGTCAGAAAACCATTAAAGAAGCTTTTGAATACGGACAGGTGAAAAGCGGGAGGAAAATTAATTATGGTTTTGGCTGGAGAAAGTCAAAGAACCATGAAGATGTGGTTTATCATTTTGGCCACTGGCGCGGGTTCAAAGCCTGTGTGATCCGATTTACCAACGACAAGGATCTGATTGTAATCCTGAACAATACCGGCAGCCGTCGGCTCAAACAGATGGCGCTTTCCATCAGTGAGATTCTTAATCACAGGGATGAGGAGAGTGAAGGGTTGTAGATTTGCATGTAGGAATTGGTAATAGGAATTACCTTTGTCACAAATCAAGATTATTTTTTATATAATTACAGGTAACCTTTTTATGAAAATCTTCTGCCAAACCGAACGCCTCATCCTCCGGGAAATTCTTCCTTCAGATGATGAGGCTATGTTCAGGATGGATTCAGATAAGGAGGTTCACAAATACCTGGGTAATAAACCTCTTACGGAGATTCGTCAGGCAAGAGAAAACATTGTGTCGATCCGGCAGCAGTATGTGGAGAACGGGATCGGACGCTGTGCTGTGATTTATAAAGGAAGCCTTGAATTCATGGGCTGGTGTGGTATTAAACTCGTCAAGACAGAAACCAATAAGCATAGTAATTATTACGACATCGGATATCGCTTTATGCCCGCATATTGGGGAAAAGGCTTTGCGACTGAATCTGCCCGAGCCGCATTGAAGTATGGTTTCACAGAGATGAACCTCTCTGTCATTTATGGAACAGCCCTTGCGGCAAACAAGTCATCACTGCATGTGCTGGAAAAGATCGGGTTAATGTATACGAACGCATTTGATGCTGA
Source organism: Cytophagaceae bacterium (assembly GCA_045805025.1). GTDB lineage: Bacteria > Bacteroidota > Bacteroidia > Cytophagales > Cytophagaceae > DATMOV01. Next base: position 3,529 of record JBJMLY010000203.1, read on the forward strand.
GTATGGACCCTCCGTATGGTTACAGTTAAGCCAGGAAGATTTTAAAAAGAAAATGCAGATTCAATAAAAACAATCAGCGGATTTTTTTAAATACCAGCGGGCCGGTATTTCCTTTCTCATCTTTATAAATTCCTCTTAGTGTTTTACCATCCGCCGATAGCAGAAGGGAATGAAATCCCTTCCTGGCCCAGCCCGGAATAGGCTTGCTTACTTTTACTTTATACTCTACCTTATTTCCCGAAATTTTTCCTTTCCCATATTCCACCATAGGGATTCCTTTAAATTCCAGATAATGGGAGAAGGTGACTGAAGATCCTTCCTGTGAAAAGATAATATAGGCATTGGAGAAAGCGGCAGAATTTGAATCAGCCCACAGGCCATTCAGATCGGAGTAAGCATTCGTTTGTGAAAATGAAAAACCGGATGAGAAAATAAGAACTAAGAAGATGAATGCTTTTTTCATAAACCAATAATTACCCGAAGAAAAAGCTAATTACGCTTTTTATCAAGCATCCTCCTGTTTTTTTGAAGTGAGAGACCGATCATTGTATAATAATTTTTGCTCTCAGGATTTCATTTCCATTTTTAAGCTGAAGAAAATACATTCCCGGAACTGCAGAAGGCAGGCTTATGGTTTTTCTTAAAAGTCCGGGTGCATCCGGTATATTTTCCTCATACACACTTCTGCCTGTTACATCATGAATCTGCAGGCTCATATTCCCGTGTAAGGTACAGTCGCTCTCCAGGGTGAAATTGCCATTGCCTGGGTTCGGGAAAATATGCAGAAAGGAGCTGGCGCTTCCTCTGTTTACTTTTCGTATTTCCGAATAGCTGAAATTTCCATTGGCATCCACCTGTTTCAGGCGGTAATAGGAAATGCCGGCGAATGGTTCTGTATCTGTAAAACTGTAATTTTTTATTAGCGACGAATTACCACTGCCTTTGACTTGTCCGGCCGGTTCAAAGCCGATGGTATTCATGCTTCGTTCAATCATAAAATAACTATTATCATCTTCGTGCGCCGTGTTCCATTGCACAAGCACTGAGCTTTCGTTCGCGGGGGAGACGTTAAACGAGAGGTAGTCAACCGGAAGAACCGTGCAGGTTCCGCCGACAAACTGCGAAAGAAGTCTTACCCAGGCCGCCTGATAGTAAATACCATTTTCGGTTACTGACCATGAGTCCTGCGGCCAGTTGGAATTCCAGTCTTTGTAGGATTTCTGTATGGGTTGTCCGATAGGCGGAGTCACAGGTCCTGTAGCACATTGTGCATTGGCCGCCGCGCTTCCGCAGCCTGTTGGGCAGCAGCCGTCTACATTATAGCCGGGATTGGCGCCTCCGGGTACGAATCCGGGAGCAGGGCCGTAGGTCGATGTACCCACACGGTCCCACAGAGCGCTACCGTCTGTAAACCAGCTGTGGTAAAATTCATTGATGGAATTTTCGGCCCCATAGCTGTTCATATTGCTGAGGTATACAAAGCCGTTCGGATTTACGCCATGCATGTAATGCACATAGCCCGATGCTGCATTCGCATAGTTGGTGTTGTTGGGAGCATCCAGATTATATTTCACCATGGAATAAAACATACTTCCTTCCTTTGCTTTGGTAGAATTACTGCCCCAGGTATAATCCCCGTCATTCAGAAAAGCCCGGTAAGCATCGGTACTGCTCAGGAAATTAGGAAGATGTTGGGCACTGCCCGTCATTGATCCCTTATACTTACTGTTGATGTCACTTACTACGGCAGCAGTAGGTGCAGCTCCTTTTGAATAATAAAGCAGGGCATCCTGATAAGTTATTTCAAACGGATAGACAAAGCCCCAGGCAGCCAGATGCACATTGGAATAGTTGGCGTCAAAATATGTTTTATATGTAGTTGTACCGGTAAGCACATACAGGAATGAAGCTGCGCATACCTGCCTGGCCTGTCTGTCGTATACCGCTACTTCTTGTTCACCGGCAGAAATATAGCAAGGGCTGCTGTTGTTATTCCATGTAGTAGAATTATTCGCGACAGCCCAGTTCCAGGCATTGATGGCGGCTGTCTGCAATGTATTGCTATACGTAGTCATGGCAGGAATGCCCAGGGATTTATATTGGATGGCGCCCAGGGCAAAGACTGATGCGGCGGTAAGTGAAGCAGAGGTAGTCGCGGGGCCGTATACCCGATTGCTGGCATCGGTGTTCGGCGGACTACCACCTCCGCCGGAGCAGGGGTTGCCCACAATGCTCAGAACAGAACCATCGGCCTGTTGCATTTTTAACAGCCAGTCCAGCTCGTATTTTACTTCATCCAGAAGGTCAGGCACTGAATTGCCGGATTCAGGAATATTATAATTGTCTTTCCAGATGGAAGGGCTTTCTTGATAGGCGAGCAGCAGGTTCACCAAGGTTTCAAAAGTGAAATTGGTGTATTTGTTGTAATCGCCGGCATCGTGCCAGCCTCCGCTCAGATTTTTGGAAGTGCCTGCGACGGTATTATTGTATAGTCTGCAATCCGTGTCCTGCAAGGCACCCAGATGGCAGGCAGCATGAGGCCAGCCGGCACCTGCATTGGCGGCCAGCAGGGCAGTGCCGCAACGCTGGTAATAATAACTTCTTACCGAATGCATCAGCACATTGGCATAAACCTGGTCGTCAATGTCAAACTTATAGGAACCGACATTTTTGGTAGCGTCGTATACATAATAGCTTCCTGCCGTGGTAAGTCCTGAAAAATCGAACCACCAGGCCTTGTCCCCTGATTGGGTATGCGCGGCACCTCCATTCCATGCTGTAAGTGTTCCAGTGAATACAGTCACATCATCCGACCAGCGTTTAATTACATAAGTCATCGTACCGGGAGTAAAAGGAGAGCCCGAATTATAGCCGGTAACCGGATTACTGATAACCGCAATTTTCTGATCATTGCATCGGTATCCAAATTGATCCACTTTGATATGAGCATCAATAGTTCCTGGTGCCGCGTGCAAGAAACGGGAGGCTAAGAATACAATAGGAAGCAAGTATGCTAAGTAACGCATACAGTAAATATAATTATTTTTAGAATATTTTGGAAATAAAAAACTCAAGCAAGGGTCTTAGAGGACAATAAGAACACAAGTTGCTGGCTGGAAATAAAAAAAGGGCTTGAGCCCTTTCTAAATTAAGATAAGAGGATTTTCAATCAGAATCTGTTTTCTGCATCGAACGTGTAGGCCTTCATACCATGTTCGCCAAGGTCGAGCCCTTCCAGTTCCTGTTTTTGAGAAACCCGGAGTCCGAGGGTTTTTCTGATCAGCAAAAGTATGAGAAATGAAACTGTGCAGGTAAAAATACCAATGGCTGCGCAACCAATGAGCTGGCTCAGGATCTGATCAGGTCCTTTCAGCTTTCCGAAAATGCCTACGGCAAGGGTTCCCCAGGTTCCGCAAACCAGGTGTACAGAAACAGCACCGACCGGGTCATCCACTTTCATTCTATCGAATATGAGTACGGAAAAGACTACCAGTGAACCTGCGATCGTCCCTATGATGCAGGCTTCCAGCGTCGACATGACATCAGCTCCTGCTGTAATTCCGACCAGTCCGGCCAGAATTCCATTAATGGACATAGTAATGTCGTGGGTACGGAATATGAGATAAGAAACTCCGAAAGCAGCCAGGCATCCTGCGGCACCGGAAAGGAATGTCGTTACCAGAATTCTGGAGATCAGCGATGGATCGGTCGAAAGAGCTGCTCCGCCATTGAAGCCAAACCAGCCTAGCCAGAGCATAAAGAGCCCGATTACGGCAAGGCTCATATTATGACCTGGAATAGGGTTAATTCTGCCTTCGCCATATTTACCTATTCTTGGTCCGAGCATAATCGCTCCCATCAGCGCTCCATATCCGCCCACTGTATGGACGATGGAAGCTCCGGCAAAATCTTTGAAGGGTGTGGTAAGAGTAGATAACCACCCGCCTCCCCAATGCCAGAGAGCTACTACGGGATAAATGAAACTCAGAAAAATAAAAGCGAACAGAAGGAAAGAAACCAGTTTTATACGTTCAGCTACAGCGCCTGCAATAATGGTGACCGCCGTTGCTGCCAGCATGGTCTGGAACAGAAAATCGGTCCAGTAAGTAATATTGACGCTATAATCCAGGTTAGATTGTTCTGCATCCAGGCCGAAACCACCCCAGGCAAAAAAGCCTCCGGGTAAAACTTCGTAGCCGGTATGGCGGAGAATGCTGAAACCAAAGGCTGCAAAAGTGACGATTGCCAGTACGGGAGCTAAAAGATTTTTAAAAAGTACATTGGTGGCATTTTTGGAGCGGATAAGACCCGTTTCTACGCAGGCAAACCCCAGGTTCATAATAAAGACCAGAGCGGCTGCAATGATCATCCAAAGGTTATTTATAATAAGTGTCTGGTCCATAATTTTAAATAGTCTGTTTAGAGGGCCGCAGTATCCCGTTCGCCGGAACGTATCCGGATGGCTTGCTCTACTGCCGATACGAAGATTTTACCATCACCAATCTCACCGGTTCTGGCACTTTTTAAAATGGTATTGATAATCTCTTCTGTTTTTTCATCGGGAGCGACAATGGTTAATTTTGTGCGGGCGATGGAACCCAGATCATATTCATGACCTCTGTAAACTGTTTTTTCAGTTTTCTGATTTCCTACTCCTTTTACATCTTCGAAGGTAAAAAAATCAATTCCACACTGGTGCAGGGATTCCTTCACAGGATTAAAATGAGAGGAACGTATGATCGCTTCGATTTTCTTCATAAATGGCGGATCGGTTGTTTAAACTTAACTGATTTTTTTGATTTTGTTTTTTAGATCGCTCTTGATCGCACAAATTAAGTTTATTAATAGCTTGTTCACAAACCCTCTAGAGGTTAAAAAAACAGACGTACTGTCCGAAATATGTGCTGTTTTATACTGATTGAGGTCTTCTTTAAATAGCTTAAGGGCTTGGAAACGTCCATTTTAATCCCTTATCCATCAAAACTGTGGTTAAAACAGAATTTTAGTTAAAAAGCAGCCGGCAAAAAACAATTGCAATTTCAAAACGATTTAAGTAGAGGGGCGTTATGCCTGAACATCATTTTTTGACTGGTATCACAAATGCGGTATATATACAGGAAATGTTCTTTTTGTATTTCCATTCTTTATCTGACAGTGATAACGCATGCTCTTTTTGCTCAGGATGATTCATTAAGAGCCATTACAGAACTCGATTCGGTGCGGGTACCTTATAAACTGATATCACGTAAGGACACGCTTTTTTCACCGAATGATACTGTAATAATTACCAGAGATCTTATTATCAAGGATAAGACCATTCCTACAACCATTACTTTGCAGCATATTCGTGGCACTGATACCATTACCACATATATTGATACACTCATTGTTACGTCTGATACCATTGTCGCCCGGATCGATACAATAAGAACAAGGAATGAGAAGATACTTTTAAGCGTAGAGCAATTTTCAAAGAAAAAAAATATCTTTTCCCGTCTGCTACGCAATTTTATGGTGTTTGAAAAAAAGCAGTCAGTAGATAACAACGCTTCAGTATCAAGCCAGACAGAAGATAAGCCGTATGAGAACTTTAATGGGAAAGTGATCAGGGATATTGAAATTCGTGTGCTGGATGTTTTTGGACGGTCAATCCAGGATCCCGGGAAAAAACCGAAGAGTTTGCTGGAAAAAGGGGGTAATGTGATACACATCAAAAGCCAGCGTTGGATCATCCGCAATAAACTGCTCTTCAGAAAAGGGGAAAGGTTGGAGCCATTAAAGATATCGGAAAGTGAGCGTCTTTTACGTCAGGCAAACTTTATTTATGATAGCAGGATACAGGTAAGAGACCTTCCAGGGAAAGATACCGTCGATATCATCGTCATATCGCAGGACGTGTGGAGTATTTCGGGGGGGGCAGGTTATGATCAGGCGCATAATTCACCCGCTTTTTCCCTGGAAGATGTGACTTTCCTGGGCCTTGGACCACAGGGAGGGGGTGCTCTGAAGCTCGATTGCAGG
>JBJMLY010000204.1:0-3800 GCA_045805025.1 Cytophagaceae bacterium
AATAATTTCTTGGAATGATATAACTGCGATTTGGAAGTGCCTTCGGAGATGTTTAAAATCCCGGCCACCTCCTTATGAGAATATCCTTCCACTTCAATAAGAGTAAAAACGGTTCTGTATCCGATGGGCAATGAGCGTATGGCTTTATCCAGGTATTCTCCGGTGAGGTCGGAAGGCCATTCCATGCCTTCATCGTGCTGGCGCTGATCGTAAATTTCGAATTTCTGTTCAGTCTTGAATTTGAGGATCGATTTCCGGACAACGATGGTTTTGATCCATGCACCCAGCGTGGATTCCATCCTGAAGTTTTTCAGATCACGGAATATTTCAATAAAGGCTTCCTGCAGCGCATCGTTGGCGTGCTCGTGGTCATTAAGGATCCTGTATGAAGTGTTAAACATGGCCTTTTTATACTTTTCAAATAAATTTCTCTGTGCCGTCCTGTCCTGCTGAATGCATCGATTCACTAATTCTATCTCTGAAATTCCAGGATCAATTGGCACAAGTTTTAAAAATTTAAGTTAAAGGGTTAAAAAGACATTAAATGGTTGTATGGGTTTGTAATTTATTTTGATAATATTTTTAACAAACTGATATTCAATATTATAATTATCTTATTCAATAATTTTCTCAGACATAATCATTGCTGTCAGGTATAAAGACTCAGAACAGACAGAAATATTGTATGATTTTGAAAAAAAGCGCTGAGCAGTAAAAAGAAAACCCTTAGCACATTGCGCCAAGGGTTCTTTTCTGGATGTGTCCCCGCCGTGATTCGAACACGGGACCCAATGATTAAGAGTCATTTGCTCTACCAGCTGAGCTACGGAGACAAAAATTGAGTTGCAAATATAGAGTTTTTCTTCTTTTTAAAAAAAGCTATAAGAGAAATTAGCAACCTGCAATATTTTACTTATTTCTCTATTCTATTTGCTGAGTAGATCTACTTATTGTATTTTTTTGGTGTATGTGGGTAAAAATACGGATCAAATCCTTACGTCTCAGCAAAAAAAATCATACCTTTAAATTCTAAACATGAATAAAATCATATTTAGCCCCCTTGAAAATTTAATAGTACAATTATAATCTTCTATCAATGAAATCTTACTACGTTAAAATTTCCTCTTTTATTTGTGCCCTGTTCATTTCCATCCAGGCTTTTGGAGTGGTCGGGAGCTCAGTAGTCTCTAATCTGACTGATTCCAATCCGGGTTCATTGAGAGCTGCCATACTGTATGCCAACAGCAACCCAGGCTCAATAATTACCTTTACAGCGACCGGAACAGGGATTATTACGCTGGCAAGCCCTCTACCCTCCATCGATTTAACAACCACGATTGATGGAACCACAGGCTTTGGATATAATGCCAGCACAGGCATACCGGTTATCTCCATACAGGCTTCGGGCTTTAGTGCGGGTCTTGTGGTGAATGGATCTGCCGCTTCAAATTCAATCATCAAAGCCATTCATATTGCAGACGACATGAGCAACAGTATTGGAATAGATATTAACGGAGCAGATAATGTTGTGGTAATCGGATGCTATCTGTATACAGATTATTCCAGTCCAAACAGCGATGGTTTCAGGCCTCTTGACAATGCCGCTCTTGGTATTCGTATTCAAAATAGCTTCGTAGGAGTTATTGGCGGTGCAAGCTCTGATTCTTCAAATATTTTTAGCTGTCAGATGCCTTTGTTTTTTATCAGCACAAGCTCCGGTATTGTGAGAGGTAATTTTCTGAATACAGACAAGACCGGAAATATGCCATCGGGGACCTATCCGGGCTCCTTTAATACAGGCATGAGTTTATATGGAGCTAACAGCCTAATAATTGAGCAGAATGTGATTGGAAACTGCTACACGGCCATGAATATATCAAACAATGGTGGCTTAAACTCAAACAATAATGTGATCCGCAAAAATTATATAGGAGTTAATACGACGGAAACTTCGAAGCTCTATATTGGGACAGGCATCTGGCAGGCCAACGGGTTAAACAGCTACAATACCTTTGATTCCAATGTAATTGCCTGGTGTACGGGTTCACCCGGAAGCGGATCAGCCATTTACCTGAATGCCGGTAATGATTTTAATTTAATTACCCGAAACAAAATATATGGAAATACAGGGGGAGGCATAATACTGAACTCAGGAAATCAGAACTACCCCAGTCCGACATTCAGCACCTCTGCATATACTATTTCAGCAGGCAAAGCAACTATTACAGGTACTTCTTTAGCAGGTGATACCATCGAAATTTTCATTGCTGACACATCGGGTTTAGGCCCTCAGGGAGCCTTGTTTAAAATAGATACAATTGCCGATGCGACGGGAGCCTGGTCTGTCAATACTCCTTTTGCCGCCGGTGCTGCCATTACCGCTACTGCCAGGAACGGAAGAAATACCAGCGGGTTTTCAACCCTTGCCAATGTCTTCGACTGCGCAAACATCATGGCCAATGCGGGTACAGACGTTACGCTTTGCACCAATGCCAACCTGAATCTTAACGGCACCTTTAAAAATGCTTCCGATGGAGCATGGACAAGTACAGGAACGGGAAGTTTTTCAAACCCCGGAACTGCGAACACGGTTTATTATCCGACTCCGGCAGATACTGCCGCACACTCACTCACTTTTACATTCACCACGGCCGGCCCATGCATTGCTACCCAATCGGATCAGATGGTGGTAACTTTCGTAGGTGCCAGAACTGCTAATGCAGGGCCCGATCAAACGCTCTGCTCGAGTGCAACCCAGGTTCAGTTGGCAGGAAGCTTGTCGTATACCAGCAAAGGAAAATGGTCGGGAGGCAATGGATCCTTTGTAAACGGCAACGACAGCATTCCGAATGCCATTTATATCATTGATTATGCGAATGATTTTATCGATGGTCCTGGTTTTACGCTCACTTATACTCCTATAGGAACAAGCGGAAGCTGCGGTAACACAGACGATGGTATGGATATTCATATTGAATACCCCGCCTCCATCAGTGCATCTGTCCCTAATGGTACTACTATTTGCAGCGGCACTGTCTGGCTGATCGCCAATTATCCTAAGGGATCATTCGGCACACCTTCCGTCACAGCCGCTGCCTGGAGCTCTTCCCTGAATAAAGGAACTTTTGCGCCAAGTGTTTCCGTTCCAAACGGAAGTCCTTACAATTATTATACACCGGCTCCAGAAGATTATGCTGCGGGTTCCGTTTATTTATATTTAACGGCAACCAGCTTATCGGGTGGAACCGGAGCCTGTCCGATGCCTGTAGATTCAGTATTGCTTACATTGAATCAAGCGCCAATCGTGTTTGCTGGCAACGATACGACGGTATGTACCCTCAATCCTATTGTGCTTCAGCATGCTTCGGTAACGGGTGCAAGCAGCTACTTGTGGACACATAATGGAGCAGGTGGATTTTTACCAAACACAGACACCCTGCTAAGCACAACGTATTACCCTTCAGTCAATGGAGAGTCCAGCTCGATTTATTTGGTTCTGAGCAACACCAATGGATGCGGAAGTGCCAGCGATTCAATCCTTGTTAACTTTGTAACGGCACCTCTTTCCAATGCAGGAAGAGATACGTTAATCTGCCAGGGTCAAAACATTCAGCTGAATGGAATGGTCAGTGCCAGTGTACCGTTTACGTGGAGTACCAATGGCTCCGGGAAATTCCGGTGCTGCTGCACAAAGTTGGTGTGCCAGTGGTTTATGACAATGCGCCGGCACTTTTTCCGGATGGTTATCCGATGACCGATTGCGCGCTTTATTACGGCTGGCGAACAGAAAAAGCGGTCGG
>JBJMLY010000205.1:0-6642 GCA_045805025.1 Cytophagaceae bacterium
CGATCAGCTTAACGATTCTTTGCTGTATGAGCGTGATATCGTTCGCTTTTACGTGTCCGTTCATATTCACATCGCCTGCTACCAGGCGGAAGGCAAATTCTCTTTCCGTAGCAGCGGTTGGCAGCGCAGCAGTAGTTCCGTTCAGCGTGCTGATCAGTCCGGCATAGCTGCAGTCAAGACCGTTAATGTATTTATACATAGTGGTGGTCGTAGGAGCAATGTCCCTGATTATTTTCATGGAGCTTCCTAAGCTGTTTCGATGGCTGAAATTTCCAAGGACATCGACCGGGTTGTTAAACGCGGTCGATTGATTATTACAGCTGGCATCGGTTCCGTAGATCTTCGTGATCAGGTGAGCAGCAGGATTGGAAGGTAGGTATCCTAATGGTTTGTTTACATTGTCACGATATATCAGTTTGCCGCGCATCAATGTGTCTGGAATAACCTGGAACAAACCTTGTTTGTAGCAGGCACCCTTTTCGTACAGTGTATAGTCTTCCTGTAATTCGCAGGTATCGAATACTGCTACGGTATTTGGAGAAATGCCCGCATTCATCGTGAAGCCGAGGCATATGACATTTCCGGTTCCCGTGAAGTAAGTATTGGTCGGGACACCAGGCTTATAGAAAATGCTCACATGCACCTGACCTGCAGCAGCATCGTTATACAAGAAAAAGTCTGCGATAGCCGGATTTCCGTGTGTGACTACCGATCCAAGCGTATGATCTGCTTTATTTGTTGAAAGCACCATCAGGTTTTTGTCATATCTCAGACAGTAATCCATACCGATCACACCATTTTCAACAGGCGTAACAGCATTTAACGGAACGCAGAACTTTCTGTCAGGATCACCGCATACTTTGGAAACATTTCCGATCTCATATTTATAACCTACCGTTACTGTTGTTTCTTTGGCAATGGCTTGTCCTGCTCCATTGGTTACTGTTACGATATAGGTAGTTGTGGCTGCCGGGCATACATGCAATAAAGCGGATGTTGACAGAACTGTACTAGTTCCTTTTACAACCCAGGCATAGCTCACCGGAGGAAGTACGCAATCGATGGATGCAGTTAAATCGGTGCAGCCACCTGTGGCGCAAATGAATGTGCCACCGCCGACCGTAATGATAAATGGCCGGCACGGAAGGTTTACCGGATGAAGTGTATCGGCCAGCGGAATCATTGGTTTGCCGCAGAAGGATTCTCCGTTCAGTTTAATAATGCTTCCGTTGGAATTGCTGTAAGCATTGCAGACGGTAGATACCAGAGCATTGAAGTTAAGCTCAAGTTGATTGGTGTTTGCCTCCCCAAACAAAGCAGCTTCGAAAGGAGGCACCAGAGCCGCATCATTGATGGTAATGGTGTAGATGGAATTTGGATTCGGAGCTCCAGCCGCAGGCGAAATAGTATAAACAGAAGAGGGCAGTACTGTTGTTCCGTATTTCAGCGACAGCGTGCTGTAATCCATAGAAAGACCAGGTGCCAGATCTACATTATAAACAAGTTTGTAGATGGCGCCTCCCGTACTGGTGGCAATCTGTTTGAATTTTAATGTATCACAATGCGCGTTATCGACTGTGGTGGTTTTTACCCAGCCTGAGGTATAAGGCACGACGGTGATATTCTGTTCCTTGTAGGAGCAGATGTTATTGGTGGTTGCCGGATATCCGTTGCAGTCCCAGCCATAGCCCAGGATGAGGGTATAGTTGGGTTTGCTGTTCTGGCAGTTAAGCTGTCCATGAATGCGGATTGTATCTTCTTCCTGAGCCAGGAGCCTGTCTAAGTCCACTCCATTCGTCCGTTTTGCATTAACGTTCAATTTGAAAATTCCGGATCCGGAAGAAGTTTCTGCCAGGGGATTTCCATTGTTATCAAGCAGGCGAAGGTTTGAAAATTCTCCGGCGGTCTGCATTCTGATGGTAACAAAGGGATACATGGCGGCTGCATAGATCGGATCCGGTAAATTTTTCAGGACAAAGCCCTGCTGGAACGTCTTGTCATGAACATTGACGGTAAATCCTGTTCCTCCCGGATTTCTGAGTTCAAGCTGGGGAGAAGGAGTGGTGCTTCTCATAGGGTTACTTTCCTGATAAACCATACTGCTTGCTCCTGTTGTGCCTGGGAAATTATTGAATCGGATCTTTATCTTATTATCATCGGGATCGCTCTCTCCGGCAAACAGATAAATAGGCTGAGGCTGAGAAGCAATGGCGCTGCAATGGGCTATATCCCGATATAGGAAAACATATGAAGTATGCTCATCTCCCAGGAAAAGATCTGTCTTATTGGCTGAAGTCCACGCATTGGCTTCTGTAATTACCTGATACGTGAGAGGAATATTGGTAAGTGTATAGTTATTGGTGGAAGAAACCGGCGCTGGTAACTGAGCGGTGCTAAAATATTTTTCTGAAGTCTGTTCTAGGGTCCCGACCCCGCCAATGACAGGTCTGAACGTTGTGCTATTTACCTGTGCCTCTAAGGCCGTATAGCCTGCCGGTACGGGAAATTCAAAGGAAGATATTGGCGGAGTTAACCGCACTTCATTGGCGAACAGATTGCTCGCGTCTTTTCCAAGATCTATTGAAGCGACAAATTCAAGGAACTTCTGACAGCCATCACTATTCTCATTGTATCTGAACTCGTCATCCTGCAAAGTATATTCCCTGAACATTCTATAGACTCCCACCAGATTGAAACCTCCGAAAAAGCCTTCGCAGAGGAATTTAGTGTCGTGGTTAAATACGGAATTAAAAGTTGGGTTTTCAGGCCAGTTGCTGAAGTTGCCGGTTTGTCCGTCGCATTGCAATTGTGGCAGGGCAGGACTTGGGGGTGCACCTACCAGGTCGGGAGTAGCGGAAAAGTATGGGAATGCTTCCGCCACTATTTCCTGAAAGTGATCGCCGTATTCTTCGTTCCGGGTGATCAGCAATTGAAAGTCCACAAAAATCCGGTCAGAAGAACGGTAGCGGTCTCCGGGGATTTTACCTCCGCTCAGTCCGGCTGCTGCCAGGTAGGGCTGAAGATTGTCCAGGCTCAGGTCAAAATAATAGTTGGCATCCTTCGCGCCGTTCGGGAATATCGTCATCACATTTCCGATTTGCGCGTAAGGGATGGTGAAATTATACTGAAGTCCTCCCGCACTGATATGCCCGGTCAGGTCCTGGCCGCTTAACAGATTAAAATATTGTCCGTACGGTACGGATATATTCATATAAGAGTATCTGAGATTTCCGAAGAACTGGTCATCGGGCCCCGCGCTCGAATGACTGTTGTCGTTGCTGACACAAGCCTGCCCTCCTGCCGTCAGGTAATATTGTGCTGTCACCCTTACAGTATCACCGATAATACCCATGTCGGTTCTGATATCATTGTCGGGATTAAGATCGGTATTGTTGATGGCCGGGTTTGCACGTGTAGTGGCATTATCAGCCACTGAGTTGTTGTTTAAATCTTCCAGACCGAAATTCGTCCTTTCCCATCTGCAGAAGTCGCCAGCGCCGCCAGGGAACAGACAGCCAGGACACATGACAGCGCAATCTTTATCGAGTGTATCCAATCCGATCTCGCATTCATTCGGACAAGTCGGATCTGCTACCAGAGAAAAGGCAAGTTTGTAACGGCTCGTAGGAGGGTTTCCCTCGCATACTGATTCCAGAGAGTATACCAGCTCAGCGCTGTTGACAAATTTATGCAGGTTCATTTTGGCCGTTGCATAGGGCACTGCCAGGTCAGGTACGTCACTGAAGCGGAAGACGAATGTGCGGGATTCTTTAAAGCCATTTCCCGGAGAGGTGTTCAGCGTTCCTGCCGGGTCTACAGGCTGCCAAACTTTAGTGTGGTCGTTGCCAAGCCTGAAAAGCATATTCGGATACGCGCTCACATGATTCGGGTTTGTGAGGTAAGGATATTGAGAGCCTGCGATGTTGGCCAGCGCATTGTTATATCCTGTATAGCGCAGACCTTTATCATACGTGAGCGTCACGTGAAATTCTCCATCGGTCATGGAAAAATCGAATCCGGCTACACCGCCAAAACCAAAAAATGCCAGGTCGTTTTCCGGAACCATGGTATTTTTCAGCAAGCAGTTTCCGATGTCTGGAAGCTGTCCTGGTCTCGGGCCCGCTAAATGGGTGGGACGCTGCAGATAATAGGCAGAATGGTTAAAGCTGCTTACATTATACCAGTCGGATGAAATGTTCGTATAAATATTCTGTCCGCAGTCGGCTATGGCATAGAATTGATGAAGCCATTCTCTTTCTTCCTGCTTGCCAAACGATCCTGCCGCGGGGCAGCAATTATATTCGTCATACTCCAGAATCACTGCGGAGTCTCCGAGAATGTCATCCACATTTACCATCTTTCCATCAATGGCATCAGCCACGCACCGGTTAGAAGCAAAATCTGTATAAATAGTTGATTTTATGGGAAGAGGGCGGCTTTGCCCAGTCGCATTTGATTTCATGCTGAAACGTATGCTGGCATTAGAGATCGTTGTAGTCTGTGTGGCCGTTGAGCCCAGAAGTATCTGTATCTCTTTCAGATTGGCTGTATTGCTTTTTCCGATTCTGAAGATTCTGTGACGTACTCCCGAAGTTCCACTGCCGTTGAAAGTACACGCAGAAGAAGGAGCTGTTCCTATATCCGTTATCACAAAAGTAGCCGGGTCGGGTCTTGTTACATTGGGATCAAGCTTTGTCGGGCTGTTTACATCATTCGGATCCAGGGTAGAGCCTTTGATTCTATTACAATTATTTCCTGAGGCATCGCACTGAAAAATTTCTATGGCCGATGATCCTGCGCCTCCGTCAAGACAGCCGGTGACTTTAACAGTTTCCGTGAATGTGATAAGCTCATTGGGCTTCATGCCGCTTACGTTCACAATATAATCGGTGCCTGAGTTTATAGTCATCAGCGGATTTAAATCCGCTTGTCCGTTCCAGATAGCAGTGCCGGAAATGGTTGTGCTTGCCGAAATCCGGAGAACAGTCAGAGCCGGATTAAAGGAATCTCTGAATTTTATTTGTCCTGTAAAATCCGAAAAACCGGTATTCCTGGCCGTAAAGGTCCGGGTAAATACAGATTCGATCGAGAGCACCTGATCGTTATAGCTGCTCAGTCCTTGGTCCAGACTTATAACAGATTGTGATTGTGCCGCCGAAATGGTAAATAACAGCAGCAGTAAAAAGAGTTTTGTTTTCATGACTTTTTAAATGGGAAAATAAAAATAATGGTTTAGCTGCTAGTAAGATCATCAATCAGAGAGATGTTCCCAGATCAGAGTAAAAAAAGAAGAAAATAATTTTAGACTTCAAAATCTTCTTCGGATAATTCAATTTTTCAGAACCAGGCAATCAGGCCCATTTTTACACCAATGGAATTTCGCTGTTGTACGATGTTTTCTTTTCTTTCAGTAACAGAACATATGTCTCCTTGATAATAAGGACCCGCAAAGCCCGAAAGGTAGTCCGATACCTTATAGATAACTTTGACCTCTGCGGATAAAGAATACACAACATTCCGGTAAGACCTGACCGATTTTAAATTTCCCACCAACGAAGAATCGCTCTTTGAAATTCCTGTTCCTTTCCAGTTAAGGAGGCTTCCGCGGATAATTCCGCCCGATACTAATAATTTCATTTTTCCGATGTTCAGAGCATATCCTGAATTCAGCTTAAGATTCAGATAGCCGAATTGGTTTATGGATTTATAAGTAGTATCTGAAAATGTGTAATTGAATTTCTCTCTGAAATTTGTGTAAGATAAACCCGTCTCCAGAAAAATATTTTTTTTCTGCAAGTGAAAATCGGCGCCGAGTGAATAACTGAAAGCAGGATGTGTAGTAGATTTTACGAGGCTAAGGTAGCTCATGCATTCGGCACAGGCGTTGTAATAACTGAAATAAGATAGAGGAATCGCATATACGGCGATACCCTTTTTAATCCGCTTCGTTGTTTCTTCGGACTTCAGGTAAATATTTCTTTTAATGATAACAGGATCCTTGTTAATGATCACGATGGAATCCTCTTCTTCGGAATAATCCAGTGTGTCGACTTGTGCATGGCCTGCGAATGAAAGTGTCATAATGAAGAGCAAAAAAACGCTTTTCATTTATTTTTTTTCCGTTTTGGCTTCGTAGCCTGAATTGTATCGTAAATGACTATAGTGTCCTGTTGAGCGACGTAGACGACTTTCTTTTTTTGTTTTGGCTTTTCGGCCACGGGTTCTTTTTTCTGACCTTCAAAAGGGACATCCGGAATAGAATTGTCGGGAGAGACTTCCATTTTTTTACTAGAATCCGGCGTCTGAATTGTATTTTCCGGAGTGATGGCCGTCTTTCTGTCTGGCTGTGTAATAGTGCTTACAACTGGTTTTTTGGGGCTTACCGATATTACCTGCATAGAATCTTTAAATTCCTTCATAGTATCTTTTCCAGGATTTGTTTTGGAGATGCTGGTATTGTTTGAGGATGTTCGTTCCTGATCGGGCCCGGATGATAACAAGCTGGTAAAATTCAATGAAAGCAAATACAGCAAGGGTATCAAAGCCAACGCATAATATACATTGAAGCGATCAAATGCGAACGCCAAGAATCTTTTTCTGCGCGCTTTCTTCCGGATGATTTCCCAATCGCCGGAATCAGGA
>JBJMLY010000206.1:0-2726 GCA_045805025.1 Cytophagaceae bacterium
TAAACAGGCACCAGCGCCAGCTCCATTACCATAAACGCAGGTCCGAATACCGCGCTTACGATCAGTCCATCAGCCGACACGGTTTGCTTTGGCATGAACGATACGATTACCGTAAATAGCAGTGAGATCGGAGTTACCTATACTCCAATGAAGGGAGCAACAGCCGTGGGCGGCGCTGTATCCGGAACAGGCGGGAACATCGATCTGATCATTTCGTCTGCAGGTTTAAGCGTGGGAGGGAATATCATCAGTATTCAGGCAAGCAATGGATCATGCCCTGCCATAAATCTCACCAGCAATTCAAGTTTAACCTATGACAATTCAACGGTTTCTACCGCTTTTACTACAGGCAATCAGATATGCGGTACAAATCCTGTGGTGGTTTCTGTCCCTGCCGTCAACAATAGTTATCAATGGTTTTTAAATGGTTCGAAGATCATCGGTGCCACGGCACCCACTTATGGGGTAGTCGCGCCGGGAAATTATCTGGCTCAGGTGGTCAATTCTTTTGGTTGTGCGATCAGCACGGGGCCTATGTTTATAGGTGCTATCACACCTCCGGTTATTATACCTTCAGGCGGCGCTGGCAACGATACGTTGCTTTCGGTTTCAGTCCCGGGTGCCACATCGTATCAATGGTATGCTTATGGAGGACAGAAAGCGATTGTAGGGGAAACCGGCAGTTCGTACAGACCCTATTTCTTGTCAGATTATATGATCGGTGCCAATATCAATGGATGCAGGATTTTATCAAACCCGTACACGCTCAATAATTCTTCGATGAGCATGCTTACGAGGCAGAATTTTATGATGACCGATTCAACGATTTATATTTCGGGCCCGGCGGTAGCTTCAGCGATAGCCGATATTTATCCAAATCCATCCTTCGGTAAGTTCACGTTAAATTATCAATGTCATTCTTCCAAAGAAGTGGAGATAAAGGTATTTAATGCTGTTGGATTGCTGATCGCAGAAAAGAATTTTGCCAGCCATTCAGGGATCATTAGCGCAAACTTTGATGAATTCAATTTTAAGCCGGGAATGTATATGATTTCCATTACAGAGGATAACGAAAAGAGCGAAGTGAGAAGATTAATGATCTATTAATTAAGAACAAAAAATACTTAAATAAATCCTATTTGATTTATTTAAGAAATAATGGCAACGATTTTTAGAAGGTAAAATTGCTTTCTGTGCCGTAAAAATCAGGATTTACCGTAAATTGTATAGTGAAAACACGTACCCAGTTATCGGTAATTCAAATTGTAAAATCGCTTCCTTTTATCAAGTATAATGATCAGAATAAATAACCCCCTGCGCGCATTTATTGTTTTGTTTCTTGCCCTGTTTTTTTCTGAAGCTCAGGCAGCTACCTTTTATTCCAGAGCCTCCGGGACATGGAATACAATAGGTACATGGTCTACTGTAGGAATCGGGGGGATCTCTTCAGGATCAACACCTACTTCTTTGGACGACGTGCAAATAGGAGGCGGTTTTACTGTTACGTTACCTGCGTCAGCGGTAACGTGTTTAAGTGTGAACTTAATAAGTGCACCCGGAACGTTAACATTTGCTACCGGTGGTACGCTGAATGTTACAGGGGCATTCTCGTCTGCTGCCAGCACTACCATAAATATGTCAGCGGGAGGAACGTTGAATGTGGGAGGAAATCTGACTCTTGCCGGAACATTTATTGCTGGCACAGGAACAGTAGTTCTTAATGGGGCTGCTGCTCAAAACTTAAGTTTGACCGCATTAACATTAAATATTTTTTCAACGGCAGGAAGCGGAACCAAGAGAAATATCGGAGGCAGTTTTACAGTAACTAGTACTTTAACTGTAGGCACAGGCACTACACTAGACCTGGGAACAACGCTGACTTCACTTAATGCCACTACTGCGGTAATCAATGGTACATTGCTTTTTAGCAGTGTCGCTGTTAAAACGGTTGTCTGTGGTAGCACTCTGTCAGGCTCAGGCACCATTGATATGAGCACCGGGGCGGGTACTCTGGCACATTCATTAATACTGAACGGGACTCCGAACACCATAGGCAGTTTTGTTTCAAATATTCAAAGCAATGTAACCTATGGTGGTACCAACCAGTCCCTGTTTGTATCATCCAATTATACCAATCTTATCATTAATTCCAGCGGAATTGCGAGTCTGTCAGGATCAACAGGAACGGTTAATGGCGGTACACTGACGATTAATACAGGTCGCACCTTATCAGCAGGTACAAATACACTGACGATGGGAGGGGACTGGATAAACAGCGGGACTTTTACTGCCGGAAGCGGAAATGTAATATTTAATGGGTTAGGAATACAGAATATTACAGGCAGCTCATCGACGACCTTTAATTCACTGGTAATCGCCAATACGTCTGGACCGGTTAATGTGAGCCAGGTAATAGCAGCAGCATTCACAAATATTTCGACCGGAGCGATGCTTGATCTGGGCACTCTAAGCGGACATAACCTGGGTGCTGTTTCTGGAACAGGTACATTGGCTCTCTCCGCTAATAACGCAGGATTTACAAGCTTTCCCGCCGGCAATTTCAGCAGCTTTCTCGCCCCGGGCGGAACAGGTACTGTATATTATAATAATACAACCAGTTATACCATTTCAGGCATCGGCTCTAATTATTATAATCTGCAAATCGGAGGGACTGGTGTTAAAGCCCTTTCGACAAGCATCACTGTTAATAACAATTTGTTAATTCA
>JBJMLY010000207.1:0-4852 GCA_045805025.1 Cytophagaceae bacterium
ACAAAAACAGCGTCCATTCCCATTATTTTTGAAGTTTCCGACATATAGGTCAGGTTGAACGTGACCCATTTGAACATCTCTTTTTCCTGCCCTGTTTTGGCGATCAGCCTGTCCGCTTCTTTTATCAGGGAATCAGGATTCTGAACGAGTACTTTTTCCCAAAAGCGTTTGAATTTTTCAGAAAAAAGTTTGTTTGTATTTACTGTTCCTATATCGTCGAGTGGGATGCCGTCCCAATAATGGTTCTTGTAATAATTGTATCGCCATATCGAGGAATCAGCGCTCTTCTTTACTTCCTCTGGCAAAGCCGGAACTTCCGGTTCCATTTGCATGCGGATCAGTGTTGAGAGATAATTATTAGGATTTTTAGCAAGATACTCGGTCTGGTACTTCTTAATCTGGTTGTAGAGCTCCGTACTTTTCGCGTTTAATAGTTTAGTAGAATCTGCGGTTTTCTTCGCTTTGACTTCTTTCTCATAAGTGCTGCGCTCAGTATTCTTGCTTCCCATAAAGAGAACAAAATCAAGGAAATCCTGATTTTCTTTTGGACCAGTGATCTTCATTTTTCGATAGAAATCAACCGTATCCGTTGCGAAAGCAAGCTTTTGCGACTCATTCACAATAAAATCGAAATATAAAACGCCTTTTTTCGGACTGTAGATCGAATAAATCCCTTTTTCAAGTGGCTTTTTGCCTTTGAACACCATATTGCCGGCTTTGTCCACTTTTGCAGTATCCACGATATAAGGTTTCTCCCAGGTATATTTAGTCATGTAGCAGGCGCTATCGACCGAATTCTTTATGGATACTTTAACCTCATAACCGGTTTGTGCTGTAGCACTAAAGGCGCTTGCGGTAAGGGCCAGAAAAATGGATAAAGTGTTTCTCATATATTAATTTTTTTGTGCGGCTTCGTTTAACAAAAATAACACCAGAATTTCACAAATTTTGGATTATCATTTTGCAAAGTGTTAAAATTAATTAAAAAAAGGGAATAAGCTAGTTTGAACGCAAATCCTCAATCATCCGCTTCAGATCATTCCCGAACCTGTTCTTCAATGTCAGGTTGAGTGAATCGTACAGCTCATCATATCTTTTGAAGTTTTGAAAGTAGGCGCTCTTTGTTAGCAACAGATCTTTATTCGCTTCTGTATACCTGAAAGGATAAAACAGTTTTAAGCGCGTGGCTTTAGTGTAAATTGAATAAAGCATATTCTTCTTGCTTGCCATCTTTTTCTCCAGGGAAAAAGAACCGATAACCTGATACAAGCTGTCGAGCTGTTTTGCACCCCCAAGAATGAAAGCAGTATAAAGCGAGTCATCATACCTGATCCGAAGGTATTTATTCAGCTCCAGGCTATCTCGTCTTAAATAAAGGAGTGTTGCCTTGTGCGCAATGAAATTAGCAAGGTTCTCATTCAGCTCTACCGAGCTCTTCGCGTAATATGTATTATGGAACAATTCATGAAAGATAAGCTCTGCCAACCTTCCTTTAGAACGTTTCAGCATATTCGAAAGAATGGGATCCCTGAACCAACCAAGGGTGCTCCATGCACTCACAGGTCCCATTTCCACATCGTATCCTTCTCCTTTCAGCCGTAAAAATTCATTGAGTCCAGCCATATAATCAAAATAACCTTTATAGCTGACTTCTCCCAGATATGGAAATTTCCAGGTATATGCGGTAAGAGAATAGGCTTCACTTGCCGTTACCACCCATAATGAAGCTGAATTGCGCTGATCGTAAAAAGTAGTATAGCTCGCCGAAGGCTTATAGCCAAGGCTATCCGTACTGTATTGCTTCACATCCTGAATGAGCCGGATCTTTTCTTTTTCTTCCGGGTTTAACACGGTATCTTTTAAAGCCTCTTCTACTGTGGAGGTCTTCATTATAATGTTTAATTGTCCCTTGCCCTGCTTCAACCCATAGGTCACCAGTTCAGCATGAAAAAGGCAATAACAGAAAATCAGAAAGAAAAAACCCTGAAAAATAAGTCCTGTGATAATTCGTAGTCTCCTCAAAATACTGGTTATATTTGTCTGAAATGTAAATCTACACATTCAGAAAGCAATTTTGTGTTTTTTATTTTATCTAAAATACTCCTCTTTTTCCTGAACCCTTTGATCTGGGTATTTGCCTTATTTATATACAGCTGGAGAACGAAAATTGAAAGCCGCAGGAAAAAAGCTTTTTTGGGCGCGCTTATTACTTTGTTCTTTTTCAGCAATTCTTTCGTGGTGGATGAATTCATGCGTGCATGGGAATATACATCGGCAGACATGAAAAAAACGGAGAAATTTGACTATGCGATCATCCTGGGTGGAATGGCCAGTTACGATCCCAGGCTGGATCAGCCTCAATTTGCCAGGAGCGCAGACCGGCTCTGGCAACCACTGGCACTATTAAGACAACAGCAGGTGAAAAAGATCATCATTAGCGGGGGCTCGGGAAGCATTGAATTTCCCGATTACAAAGAAGCCGCCATACTTAAAAAGTTCCTCCTGAAAATGGGAATCCCGGATTCGGTTATCATTATTGAAAATGAGTCGCGCAATACCAGGGAGAATGCGATCAACACTAAAAAAATAATTGATAGCCTCAAAATAAACTCGAAGATCCTCTTTGTTACCTCGGGTTTTCACATGCGCCGCGCCATCGGATGCTTTAAAAAAGCTGGTATCACAAATATCCGTCCATGGCCGGCAGACAGGTATAGCGGACCGCGGAAATTCGGACTGGACCATTGTTTCATTCCAAGTGTTGATGCATTGAGCGAGTTCAGCTTATTGATGCACGAAATAGCGGGGTATCTGGTCTATAAGATGTGCGGGTATGCCTGAAGACTTGGGTAATTGCCTTTAAAATTCTTGTGACTCTCTCTTACACTTAAAATCTCCGTGTTGAAAATCCGTTACCCGTTCAGGTATTCCAGGCTGTCATCAATGACAGGATCTTTTACGGGCTTACCTTCTTTTCTGAGTTTTAACTGCTCTTTACGGATCTCCATCCATTTGTTGTATTGTTCGGTTTTCAATTGTTTTCCGATCTCAGCATGATAATCTCTTCTGCCCTGTGTAAACTTTTGCTTGCTTTCCGCATCAGTCTTGCCTTCAAAAGCTAATTGCGCTTCCAGTCGTTTCACCGTAAGGTTATAGATCTCGCTCGTCTGCTCCTTTGTCAAGCCAAGCGCTTTCTCCATATTTGATGAGATCTGCTTTGCTTTTTTCTCGATTCCTCCTGCAAAAACTGAAAAGCCGCAGAGAAGTATTAGCGAAAGAATGATTATTTTTTTCATGATGCTGGAATTTATGATCCAAATATAGAAAAATTATACGGTGAATTATGTAAAGACAAAATTTGTTAAACCCTTTTGTATGAACTTGATTTATACTACTTTTGGGCCACTAATAATTGTTAAAATAAAACAAAGAATTATGAAAATTATCCGAATTTTTGCCTTAATGATCGCCCTGCTTTCCGTTCCTGTGCTTTACACATCCTGCGGAAATGGCGCTGAAAAAGATGCCAATCCTTTAGCTGACAGCTTACAGGGAGAAAACAGTAAAAAGGACTCTCAGCTTTCTGAAAAGGAGGCTGCGATCCAGGAGTTTGTTACCACTTTCAATGAGATCCAGGCAAACCTGAATGAGATCAAGGAAAAAGAAAAGATCGTAACCAACAGCACAAAGTCCGGCGATATTAAAAGTAAGGAAGACCAGATCAAGGAAGATATTCAGGCTATTTATGACCTGATGAATAAAAACAAGAACCGCATCGGCTCATTGAATAAAAAACTGAAGAATGCCAATACGAAGATCGACGGTCTGGAACAAATGATCGCTACGCTTGAAGCGCAAATTAACGAAAAAGATAACCAGATCAATGACCTGAAGAACCAGGTAGAACAATTGAACATCGAATTGAGCAATCTGAACCTGAACTATGAAGAAATTACCCAGGAAAGCGATGTGAAGACTGAAAAGCTGAACACTGCTTATTATGCAATGGGAACTTCAAAGGAATTGAAAGAAAAAGGTGTGATTACTAAAGAAGGAGGATTTATCGGTCTTGGTAAGACAACGCAATTAAAATCGGATTTCAATAAGGATTATTTTACCAAGATCGATGCCAGCCAGGTGACTTCTATTCCGATCGGAGCAAAAAAAGCCAAGATCGTTACCAATCATCCAAGCGGTTCTTATAAACTAGTGGGAGACAAGCCAATTGAGAAACTGGAGATCACAAATGTTGACGATTTCTGGGGAAGCTCCAAATACCTTGTGATCATTACAGAATAAAATTTCGTTCACTTTTTAAAAAGCTGTCCCGGTGGCAGCTTTTTTTATTTATTTGAATTATGGATGTTTTTAGCGCATTTATAGATGAGTTGAAGCGACAATTAGCGGGGAAATTGCCCGGTCAGGCTGTGCAGTTCGAAATGGCCAGCGCTGACAGGAAAATAAATCCGCAGGATCTTTCAACCCTAAAAGATCACAGGGAAAGCGCGGTATGCATCTTACTTTATCCCATGGAAGGGCAGATCTATTTTCCACTTATCGCCCGTGCGACGTATGCAGGAGTTCATAGCGGACAAATTGCATTGCCCGGAGGTAAAATTGAAGCGAAAGACAGCAACGCAGAAGAAGCTGCGCTGAGAGAATTACATGAGGAGATCGGTTACAAATCTGAAAAAATAAAGGTGATCGGAAAACTTACCGATATCTACATTCCTCCCAGTAATTTCCTGGTAAAACCTTTTGTGGCTTACACAACAGAGATTCCGGAATTCATTATTGATCCCCGGGAAGTAGAGCAATTGATCCTTTATCCCCTAATGGATCTGTTGGATGA
>JBJMLY010000208.1:0-1648 GCA_045805025.1 Cytophagaceae bacterium
AGCGCTCTGTTCTTTTTTTGAACCGGGAATATATGCCTGTATTTGTTGCAATACAGAACTTTTTGACGCAGAAAAGAAATTCGAAAGTGGAACAGGTTGGCCCTCCTTCACGCAGCCAATCAAAGAAAATGCAATGGCCTATCATAAAGATAGCTTGTTTGGCATGCAGCGAATCGAAGCACTTTGCAATACCTGCGATGCGCATCTTGGGCACGTCTTTGAGGACGGCCCCCGGCCCACCGGCCTTCGTTATTGTATCAACGCAGTTGCGCTAAAAAGGTAATGATCATTGAAAAGAAAATTGACTTCGGCGGAGGCTGTTTCTGGTGCACCGAGGCGCTCTTTCAACGATTGAAAGGCGTGGTAAAAGTAGAGAGCGGCTATAGTGGCGGAACGGTTGTGAATCCAACCTACAGGGAGGTTTGCAGTGGAAATACAGGGCATGCCGAGGTAATTGAAATTACGTATAGGCCCGGGGAAATTTCCTTTGAGGATTTACTGAGAATACACTTGAGCACGCATAACCCTACGACAGTGAATCGGCAAGGGGCTGATAGAGGTTCACAATACCGGAGCATCATATTTTACAGGACCGAAGAGGAAAAACAAAGTGCGCTGAAAATTATTGAAGAGGTACAGCAATCCTATCGGGACATGATCGTTACCCAGCTGAAAATATTCGAGCATTTTTATAAAGCAGAAGACCATCATCAGGACTACTACAATCGTAATCAGGAAGCCGGATATTGCCAGGCAGTTATAAATCCAAAGCTGTCGAAATTCAGGGAGTTGTTTCAGGACAATATGAAAGATTAGCAAGACACTTATAACATTAAAAGCGAGACTACAATGATGGAAGAACAGAATGAAAAAATAAAATGTCTCATCATCGGATCTGGACCAGCCGGATATACCGCTGCCATTTACGCGGCACGGGCGGATTTAAAACCGGTATTATACACAGGTTTGTTTATCGGTGGACAGCTTATAAAGACCTCTGATGTGGAGAATTATCCGGGATACCCTGATAGCGTTATGGGACCGGAAATGATGGAAGGCTTTCAAAAGCAAGCTGCCAGAATGGGTGCAGATATCCGCATAGGGTACATCAGCGCTGTTGATTTCTCTCGGCCACCGTATAAAATTACCATCGATGAAAAGAAAATCATCATAGCCGATACAGTCATAATTGCTACGGGAGCAACTCCGAAATGGCTGGGGCTTGATTCCGAACAGAAATATGCTGGCTGTGGTGTTTCCGCCTGTGCTACTTGTGACGGGTTTTTCTTTAAGGGCCAGGATGTAGCAATTGTCGGTGCGGGAGATACCGCCGCTGAGGAAGCCCTGCATTTATCAAAACTTTGTCGAAAGGTGTATATGTTGGTTCGTAAATCGCAGTTCAAGGCGTCAAAAACAATGGTGCACAGGGTGGAACATACGCCGAACATTGACGTTCTCTTTAATGTCGAAGTAAAAGAAGTTCTGGGAGATGGCGTAAAGGTCAACGGTGCACGTTTGTTCAATAATAGCACACAGTCTGCATCTACATTGGGCCATTACCATAAGTTTAGTTTTAAAGGTTTTGTAGAGAGAGAAAGAAGAATATGATCAATGGAGAAGGACATTATTTGAATGTCTATGCAAGGGC
>JBJMLY010000209.1:0-4612 GCA_045805025.1 Cytophagaceae bacterium
CCTACCTCCTAAAACCTAACTACTAAAAATTGTTTCCTTATTTCGTAAGGATTATTGTATGACAATGGTGTTTCCGGCAAGGATTACTGTTCCGGTTCTTGCCTGGGCCTTGCCATCAAGGGTTGCTCCTGTATTGAATGTGATGGATTCCATGGCCATGAATGTCCCCTTAAGAACAGACGTTGTTCCGAACGTCGCTGAACTTCCCACCTGCCAGAAAATATTGGAGGCCTGCGCGCCGCCACTCAATATAACCTGGCGCCCCGATGTGGTAGTAAATGAAGATGCTATCTGAATAATGAAGACTGCATTTGCATTTCCTTTCGCATCGAAAGTAAGGTCGCCTGAGGAAATAGCAAGGGAAGAAGTTGATTTGTAAAGACCGGGGGTTAGCGTAAGGCCTCCGATGTTTCCCGAAAGGGTAACGATGTCGGTGCAGGTACGTCCGGCAGCATCGTTGTATGCGGCAGTTAAATCAAGCTTGGCCTGATTGGCAATGGCATCGTTGATGTGCTGTGTTCCGTTTAATATCCCCGGAGGGAAACCGCCTACGGAAGTTCCGGGGCTCAGCCCAAGATCTCCTGTAATAATGGTATTGCCTGTATTGGTTACCGAGCTTCCAGCCAGCACAGCCAGCGTAGAAGCATCGGATCCAAGGGATACAGAGCTCTGAACCGTCGACTGCAAAGGTATTGTACGACTATATGTTCCTGATGGGTTCGTGCTATCTTTCTTGCATGAAGAAAATAAAACAACCGAAGCCATGGCAAGGGTTGTCAAAAAGTTAGTTGTTTTCATAGTATGTTTCGTTATAAAATTTCCACATCTGGCGGAAGCAGTCGAATAGTATGTAAAGGTATCCCTCATAGAAGTATTGGTGTTACATAATTCTTTATTCCAATTATATGATTCACACATTCTTTAAGTTCAGTACTGCTTCTAAGCTTATTTAAAATAACCGTCTGCCCTGAATAACTCTCAGCAGCACGACCACGACAGCGATAACAAGTAGAATGTGAATGAGGCCGGATACGTCGTATCTCACAACACCAATTAACCAGGCAATGACCAGCACTACGGCAAGGATGTAAAGTAAATTTCCCATATTTTTTTGTTTGAGGATAGAAATGAAAGTTTGGCTATAAAAGGATTATCAATAGCAGAATGATAATAATAATTGCTCCTGTGGAAAGATATATACCGCCATTACCATGAGCAGTCTGTGCTGATTTGATGCCCCGGATTTCTTGTCTGAGCTGTCTCTTTTCCGATGAAGTCAAGGCGGACTTATCCATTGCATTGATCTCGTTCACTCTGATCAATAGAATAGAATCATCGGCTTTAGCAGGCATTGAAAGGGAATTCCTGGCAGGCCCTGGCGATGCGGCTTTCAATTGGGTTGGAATGATGCACAGGAATAGCAGTGCAGCCACGAAATAAGATTGTAATTTTTTCATCTTTGTTAATTTAGGCGGGAATGAATTTTCCCGACAGAACAAAGGTGAGAACATTAGAAGGGCATTGTATTACACAACTATGAGTATTCGTTACATAATTCCCATTTTCTTACGGGCAGATGCAATGAAGAGAAAAAAATTAATTGTGAAGTTTGCAGAGGGCTTTATTCCGGTGATGGAGATGAGTGGCTACATCCTGTCCATATACCAGCTCAATTCCTTTTCCATCTTTTTGTATCTGAAAATGACTGTTATGATCTTTTGAAGACGGAGGAAAGCGGTCTCACTTTTCACCACATAGTCGAATGCTCTATGATGCATGCAATTCACCGCAACTTCAATTTTATCCTGTGAAGAGAGCATGATAACGGGTATATCCGGGTTGTAAGCTTTTATCTTATCGATTGTTTCCACACCGTTCATGGCCTGCTTATCAATTCCATCCAGATGATAATCCAAAATGATTACATCAGGATTGTGTGATAAATTTTTCAAACAGGCCTCTCCCGTGGGGTAAGTCTCGATAATAAAGTCGGCGTTCTGGAGAAATTCGATTTCCAGCGTCTTTAAAAAAATAGCATCATCGTCTACAAGAAACAGCTTGATTTTTTGATCTTCAATATTCATACTTTTATTTATTAAGTAATTTAAGTTCTTCTTCCAATTCTTTGCAGGCCTGAGTACAGACTGTTTTGAGCTGTAAAACCATTTCAGCTACCTCATCTGATACGGTGCTTTGCACACCCTGTTCCTGGCAATATTCCTGAACTTTTTTTGCAATGCCTTCATAAGAATTATTAATACCAACAATTGAAAAAGAAGGTA
Organism: Cytophagaceae bacterium; assembly: GCA_045805025.1. GTDB lineage: Bacteria > Bacteroidota > Bacteroidia > Cytophagales > Cytophagaceae > DATMOV01. The sequence continues at coordinate 2,283 of JBJMLY010000209.1, forward strand.
TCATTTTATGAGCTGCCGCACTCAGCACTTTGAAGTCTTTATCCCGTAACCCATTGTGCATGGCCGTTACCAACGAAGTTGTTTGTTCAATATATAGTGTTATGATTTCTTTCATTAACGCTGCATTTGATTTTGTATGCTTATGCAAATAGTCAAGATCGATGCATTTTTTCTTGATTCCGTTATCTTCCACCACATTCTGTTCAACCGGCACCGGCTTTTTCACCAGTCCCATGATTTTGTGATAGAGCAATCGCTCATCCACAGGTTTAGCTATATAATCATTCATCCCGACCGCTTTACATTTGGCAAGATCCACTGTCGTTACATCGGCTGTTAAAGCAATGATGGGGATCTTTGAATTCATATTATTACGGATGTATTCGGTAGCTTCCCAACCATTCATTTCCGGCATCTGCAAATCCATCAGTATAATATCGTAAGATTTTGTCTGCAGCTTTTCAATGGCTTCTTTCCCATTCGGGGCAATGTCGCGATCAAACCCAAATTCATCGAGCAAGGTCTTCATCAGCAATTGGTTGAGGGCAATATCTTCTACCACAAGAATTTTTATGTTTTTGATCTCGGTATCAATCTCCTGGCTTTCAGTCTGAAGTTCCGGCTCAGCCATTGTTTTTTGAAAACCAAGAATAAAGCTGAAGGTGGATCCTACATCAACTTTACTTTTAACGCGGATGTAGCCATCCTGCGCTTCCACCAGTTGTTTGACAATGGCCAGGCCGAGTCCTGTACCCCCATATAACCTGGAGGTACCGCTGGTTGCCTGCTGAAAATTTTCAAAGATGCTTCCCATTTTACTTTCCGGGATGCCAATACCTGTGTCCGCCACTGAAAATTCCACGGTGATTTTTTCGGAATCTTCCTTCAGCAGATCAACGCTCACCGTGATCTTACCTATGGTGGTAAACTTTACGGCGTTGCTCACCAGGTTTAAAATAATCTGATGAAGACGTACAGGATCGCCGATTACCACTTCCGGAATTCTTCCATCATATTCTTTTACCAGGGCCAGATTTTTCTCCTGAATCTTGGTTTCAAACAAATGAAGCATGGACGAAAGCGACGAGGCCAGCTTAAAAGGCGTCTGCTCGAAGGTCATCTTCCCGGCGTCTACTTTGGCCAGATCAAGTATGTCGTTGATGAGCACAATAAGGGCATCACCGCTCATTTTAATGGCTGTTAAATATTCTTTCTGTTTGGCTGTAAAGTCTGTCTTTAATAAAACCTTGGTGAATCCGATAATGGCATTCATAGGTGTTCGGATCTCATGGCTCATATTGGACAGGAACTGCTGTTTGGCCTTTACGGCATCTTCCGCGATTCTTCTTGCAGTCTCGGCCTTGTTTTTTGCTTCTTCTGCGATTGCTCTGGCAATTTCGGCAGCGTTTTTAGCTTCTGTTAATTCCGTAGAAATTCTCTTCTGCTCGGTAACATCTCTGGCTACAATAACAACACCCAGCACATTTCCTTTATCATCCTTATATACCGAGCCGTTGAATAAGACATCCGTGAGCTTTCCGTTCTTATGACGAAGTGTGAGGGGGGAATCCGCAGCGGACCCTTTCGCGAAAACTTCCTGATAGACTTCTCGTGCTTTCTGAGGTTCTGTAAAATAATCAAAGAAATCGGAGCCGACCAGCTTTGAACGTTCAATTCCGGTAATATTAACGGTAGCTTCATTCATATCCATGATCTTCCCCTCTGTACTGATCGTTACCAGAGGATCCCGGCTCGCCTCAATCAAACTCAATGAATACTGCGATGCTAATTTTACCGTATAGCTGAAGGCCTCAAGCTCTCTATTGGCAATTTTCCTTTTTTCCTTTTCGCTGTTTTGAAATAGCAATTCTTTGTTGGCGATTATGAGCTCAGCAGCGCGTTTCTCCTTTTCTTCGTCCTGGTAAGCGAGTTCTATATTGGCAATCCCAAGCTCTGCCGCCCGCTTTTCTTTTTCTTCATCCTGAAACACCAATTCTTTGTTGGCGATGCCCAACTCAGCCGCACGTTTTCTTTTTTCCTCTTTTTGAAAAGCGAGCTCTTTCAGAGCAATGTCTAAGTCGGCCGCCAATTTTCCATTCTCCTGTTTCAAGAAGAACAGTTCTTCTTTTGCCGATATTAATTCATCTTTATTCCTGGACTTATTCATAAGCTTTGTTTTACCGTAATTCCTAACAACCTTTTCCTCCTACCTCTTCAATGGGCTTTCGCTTTTTATCTTTCAGGGACTTAAAGTGCGAGGGAGAAAGGCCTGTCACTTTCTTAAACTGGTTTGATAGATGGCCGACACTGCTATAATTCATTTTCCAGGC
>JBJMLY010000210.1:0-5590 GCA_045805025.1 Cytophagaceae bacterium
ATCCGAAGAAAATAAGAATGGAAACGGCGAATATATCCACCACATAATTATACAGTCTGGCGCTTTTATCGGCGAGTTGATTCATTGTTGATTTTTGTAATGGTTCATTTCGAGGATGTCTTCGCAGATCTCGTATTCGTAGCGAAGGTTGGAGCAGATGATGACCAGTCTGTCAGAAATATTTTTCCGGATTTCATCCTGATACCAGTCAATGCCTTTACTGTCCAGATTGGAGGTCGGCTCATCCAACAGCAGCAGCGGGGTATCCGAAAAAAAGGCCAGTCCCAGTTTCAGCCTGGTTTTCATTCCCGAGGAAAAAAAACGTATTTCTTTATTAATTGAGTCCTGCAGGTTAAGACTATGGATCAGCTGATCTTTACTGCAGGATGGCCTGAACGGTTTAAATTTTAAATGAAAGTCGATCTGTTCGGCGAGTGTATATTCTTCAATCAGCTCCATATACGGGGCCGCCAGAGAAATTTCCCGGTAAAGTTCGTCGCCTTCCAGTACTTTTTTTTTATCGGAGTAAATTATTTTCCCTTCGGAAGAGGGCATGATGCCGGAGATAATCTGAAGCAGGGTTGATTTTCCCGAGCCGTTCGGTCCTGTTATGGCGTAAGCCTTGCCGGCATGGAGGTCAAGCGGAAGATCTCTGAAGATCCATTCTCTGTTGAATCTTTTGCCAAGATGTTCAGCCCGGATGTGCATGATCTTTATTGATGAAAACCCTTCATGATGCCGCGGTCGGAATTGCGGACAAAATTGAGAATTTCATCTTTTTCTTTGGACGGAGGATGGTTCAGTTCGACCAGATCGAGGGCTTTGGTGTTTACGATTCCTTTGAGGTATATGGTACGGTAAATCTCCTGGATCTCATTGATCTTTTCGTTGCTGTAACCTCTTCTTCTCAGTCCGATGGAATTGATACCGCAGTAGCTCAGCGGTTCTCTCGCAGCCTTGGTGAAAGGAGGAACGTCTTTTCTTACCAGTGATCCACCCGATACCATGGCATGAGCGCCGATCTTTACGAACTGATGGACGGCACTCGACCCACCGATGATGGCGAAATCGTCCACATGCACGTGTCCCGCCAGTTGTGTAGCATTGACCAGTATGCAGTTGTTGCCGATCACGCAGTCGTGTGCTACGTGCACATAAGCCATTACGAGGCAGTTCTTTCCGATCTCTGTTTTGAATTTATCGTTGGTACCGCGGCTGACGGTAACACATTCTCTGATCACGGTATTATCGCCGATAATCGCGGTAGTTTCTTCTCCTCCGAATTTCAGATCCTGAGGCACAGCGGAGATTACAGCGCCCGGGAAAATCTTGCAATTTTTACCGATTCTGGCGCCTTCCATGATGGTGACGTTCGGACCGATCCATGTTCCTTCGCCGATCTCCACGTTTTTGTAGATCGTTGAAAAGGGCTCAATCACTACATTCGGAGCAATCTTCGCTTGTGGATGTATATATGCTAAGGGTTGATTCATGATTCTTTTTTGCTGGTATCTTTTCTTACGATGCTTGCCGACATCACTGCTTCGCAGACCAGTGCGCCTGCCACAAAGGCCTGACCCTGCATTTTGGCAATGCCTCTCTTGATCGGTGCGAGTAATTCACATTTAAAAATAATCGTATCGCCCGGTACTACCATTTTCCTGAAACGGCAGCTTTCTATGCTCAGGAAGTAGGTCCAGTAATTTTCAGGATCGGGAACGGTATTCAATACCAGGATCCCGCCCGTCTGTGCCATGGCTTCGATCTGCATCACTCCCGGCATTACCGGATTACCTGGAAAGTGCCCCTGGAAGAAAGGCTCATTAATGGTTACATTCTTGATGCCCGCCACAGTAGTTTCGTCCAGGTGAAAAATCCGGTCTACCAGCTTGAATGGGTATGTATGAGGCAATGCCTTATAAATCTGATTTACATCCAGCACAGGAGGGAGCTTCGGATCATAATGAGGGATGTTATGCTTGGATGCTTCGGTCATGGCTTTTTTTAATTTTTTGGCAAAGGCTACATTGGCGGCATGCCCGGGACGTGCCGCAAGAATCTGGGCTTTGAGGGGTCTGCCCACCAGGGCAAGATCTCCCACGACGTCCAGCAGTTTATGTCTTGCCGGCTCATTCTTGTAGCGCAGCTCCACATTGTTCAGGATGCCTTCTTTTTTAACTTCTACCTTTGTTTTATTGAAGAGCTTGGCCAGATGCTCCAGTTCTTCGTCTTTTACGACTCTGTCCACCACAACAATGGCATTATTCAGGTCTCCTCCTTTGATCAGGTTTTGCTTCTGAAGCATTTCGAGCTCATGCAGAAAACAGAACGTACGGCATGAAGCAATCTCTTTGGCGAACTGATTGATATTGGTTAAGGAGGCATGCTGACTGCCCAGTACAGGCGAATTGTAGTCGACCATTACCGTTACTCTGTAATCATCCAGCGGTAAAGCCGCGATCTCTACGTTTCTTTCATTGTCTTTATAGGAAATACCGTTTGGTACTTCGAAGAAATTTCTGAGCGCGTTTTGCTCTTCGAGTCCGGCTGATTCAAGCGCCTCCACAAACTGGATGGAACTGCCATCCATAATGGGCGGCTCAGGGCCGTCAAGCTGTATCAGCACATTGTCTATCTCCAGTCCTACGAGGGCAGCGAGTGTATGCTCTACGGTATTGATCCTGGCGCCGTTTTTTTCGATGGTGGTTCCGCGGGAAAGATCTACGACGTAATCGACATCCGCTTCCACGATGGGACTTCCGTCCAGGTCAATCCTCTGAAATTTGATTCCGTGGTTAATGCCGGCTGGAACGAAGGTCATATTCGCCTTCACACCGGTGTGAAGGCCAACTCCTGAAACAGAAACAGCCTTCTTGATTGTGTGTTGTTTTGAATTCATCTGGGCACTGAAAACTAAAGGGTAGGTAAGTTAATGATTTTTTCTTCCAGCTCTTCGATTCTTTTCTGAAGTTCGGGCAGCTTTCTGAAAACGGCATGCGATTTAAGATTCTTTTTATAGTCGAAGGCAGGTGAGCCCTGGATGGCAGTTCCTTTTTCGTTGACCGATTTTCCGACGCCTGACTGGGCGCCTATGCTGGTCTTATCGGCCAGCACGATGTGGCCTACGATGCCGACCTGTCCGCCAATCATGCAGTAATCGCCGATTTTAGTGGAGCCCGAAACGCCCGACTGGGCAGCGATAACCGTATGCTTGCCAAGCTCGACATTATGGGCGATCTGAATCAGGTTGTCAAGCTTTACGCCTTCATGAATAATCGTGGACCCCATGGTAGCACAGTCGATCACGGTATTGGCTCCGATGTCGACATGATTTTCGATGATGACATTTCCTACCTGAGGGATGGTCTTATAGCTTCCGTCGGCTTGCGGCGCAAATCCGAAGCCATCGCTTCCGATTACGGAGCCCGATTGAAAGGTGCAGTAACTCCCGATCCTGGTTTCGGAGTATATCTTTACTCCTGCGTAAAGGATGGTATTATCTCCGATCGTGACGTTGTCGCCGATGTATACATGAGGATAGATCTTAACGTTCTTCCCGATCGTTGTATTGGAGCCTATGTATGAGAACGCGGCTCTGTAAATGTTCTCTCCGCAGGATGAATTTTCCCCGATAAAGGAGGGGTTTTCTACGCCTGTCTTTTTGAATGATATAATCCGGTAGTATTCTTCCAGAAGTGTGGAAAAGCTTGAATAAGGGTCTTCGACCAGTATTAAAGTGGTTTTTAGCTGTTCTTTAGGTACAAAATCCTTCGACACAATAACCGCACTGGCATCGGTAGAATATATGAAATTCTCATATTTTGGATTGGAAAGAAAGGCGATGGAACCGGGCTCTGCTTCCTGGATTTTAGCCAAACGACTTATTTTAGCGTTCTGATCCCCTTTTATTTCGCCTCCAATCAAATATGCTATCTGCTGTGTGGTAAATTCCATAGGTCGAATAGTTCCCGTTCCTATTACAAATATACATTTTTAGGCCAGCATAAATAATGTTTTTTTACAATTTTGCTTATCGCCTTAATATTGGGAAGATCGGAGGCCAGGGCTACATCGACAACCCGTCCCGATTTTGTTAAAATATTGATTTTGTCTCCTTTGTCCACATAAGCCGCATTACTTACGGAGCCTTTTAGCAAAAAGTAGCGGGTATCTTCCTGAGAAAGCTTAAGTTTCTTACATATATTTTTTTCTAATTTCCCGATCATGTCCTGTTCGAAATCCTTTACGCTTATTTCAATGCGAAAAAGCCTTCTTTCGAGCAAGTCGCTGCATAGTTTTGCCAGTATCCTGTCGGGATGCTTAGCCCAGATTTTTACGGCTGTCCATACATCGTAATCGTCCAGCGAAGAAAATGCCTGCAGAAAGTCCGGATTTTTTTCAAAATCACTGAACTTGACCTCCTGCTTCAGGAAGATCTGCAGCGCTTCGGTAGCAAATACATGGTCTCCGTTCCGGCTCAGGTATTTGGCTCTTTCGATAATGCTGATCATCATCTTTTCGGCGCTCACGGTGGTTTTGTGCAGGTATACCTGCCAGTACATAAGCCGTCGGGCGGAGAGGAAATTCTCAATGCTGTAAATCCCTTTCTCCTCTACCACAAGCTTGTCGTCTTTTACGTCCAGCATCTTGATGATGCGGTCGGAGCCGATCGTTCCTTCCGAAACGCCGGTATAAAATGAATCCCGCTGCAGGTAATCCATCCGGTCAATATCGAGTTGTCCGGACACAAGCTGATGGAAAAATTTCCGCTTGTATTTATTGGTGTAAATATCCAGGGCCAGGCTAAGCGCCCCGTTCATGTCTTTGTTAAGACGTCGCATGATAAGTGTGGAGAGCTTTTCATGAGCCACATTTTTCAGGAGTGTATGTTCCAGTGTATGAGAAAAAGGTCCATGTCCGATATCGTGCAGCAGTACCGCGATTCTGGCTGCCTCAAGTTCCTGGCTTGAGATGTTATGTCCTTTGTTCCGGAGGTTGGTAAGGGCCAGGCCCATCAGGTGCATCGCGCCGAGTGCGTGGTGGAACCTGGTATGCAAAGCGCCCGGATAAACCATGTCAGTAAGGCCGAGTTGTCTTATTCTCCGCAGGCGTTGAAACCAGGGGTGCTCGATGATGTCAAAGACAAGTTCTCCGGGAATATTGATGAATCCATAGACCGGATCATTGAAAATCTTCTTTTTATTCATTTTCACTTCAAAAGACTGTTTCAGGGTTGTTTTGCAGAGCCTGGTTTTTTATCTTTAAAGACTCAAACAAAGAGTATTTTTACACGTTATCCTTAGTAATTAATTTTTAATGCCTTAGCACCTGCGAATTTAACCACTGATCATGCAAAGATATACTATTTTATGGGCGGACGATGAAATTGATCTTTTAAAGCCTCACATCATTTTTCTTAATAACAAGGGTTATGATGTAACGCCCGTGACCAGCGGTATGGATGCAGTGGAGAAATGCCAGGAAACCAAATTCGACATCGTATTCCTGGATGAAAATATGCCCGGTATGAGCGGCCTTGAAGCGCTGAGCCAGATTAAAGCGAACAAGCCTAACCTTCCGGTCGTGATGA
>JBJMLY010000211.1:0-6515 GCA_045805025.1 Cytophagaceae bacterium
GCTTTCCCGGCGCCTTCCTCGGGAGAAAGTCTCGCATCCAATATGGATTGCGCCTCACTGCTTCCCGATCAGCCCGTACTTTTGAATGTAACGGTCGACAGCACCAGCCAGGTGAAAGGAAGAATTACTGTGCGATGGACTCAGCCTTCGGTATTGCCTGGTCCCGGTCCATACGAATATGTTGTTTTAAGAGCACCGGGGCTTTCAGGAGCGAATTATGTTCCGCTTGATACGATCAGTAATCTCAGTCAGGTCTACTTCATCGACAGCACCGCCAATACCAAAGATTCCACCTATCATTATGCAGTGAAATTTTATTACAACAATGGACTCAGCTTGAAAGGAACTTCCGATCTTCTTTCTTCGGTCAGACTTACTTCCGTTGCCGGAGATGGTAAAGTTTTTCTCAGCTGGCAGGTGAACAGCCAATTTGATTATTCCTGGTTCAGGATTTATAAATACGTCAATGGAACTCCTGTGCTGGTTGACAGTGTCGCGGCATCCGGAAAGTCGGGGAAGTATACGGCGACAGGCCTTGTAAATAAAGACACCTCTTGTTTTTTTGTGGAAACAGTAGGCATGTATTGCGATCCGGGAATTCCTTCACCTCTTTTAAATCGTTCCGAAACAACCTGCGAAGTGCCCCGCGATTCTACAGCGCCTTGTCCGCCGACACTTTTTATTCAGTCCATCGACTGCACCGCTCCGCCGGTGTTTAAGAACGAGCTGAACTGGGTCAATAATCCGGCGATTACCTGCAATCATGACATCATGGGCTATAATCTGTATTATGCCGAATATGAAGATGAGACACCTTCGTTTTTTAAATTTATTCCCGTCAATACTTTTTATACAGACATTGACAGCCTTTCCCTGGCTGGCTGCTATGAGGTTACTGCCATTAATTATTACGGAGTAGAAAGCGCCCGAAGCAACCGGGTTTGTATGGACAACTGTTCTTATTACAAGTTGCCCAATATGTTCACCCCCGACGGGGATCTTTACAACGACCAGTTCAAACCTTTCCCTGTACCGCGCAATGTGGAGAATGTCAACTTCTTTGTATACAACCGCTGGGGCAAGCTGATCTATCATTCTTCGGATAACATTAGTCTGAACTGGAAAGGTGTATCCGGAGACGGCGACAAGATGCCGGACGGGATCTATTACTTCCTTGCTGAAGTTAAATTTTACCGCAGACTCAGAAAGGAAGATGAAAGAATAAATATAAAAGACTGGGTTGAAATTATACGAGGCGATGAACCTACCGGAAGATAAAACCATTATTTTTTTTGACGGAGTTTGTAAGTTCTGCAATGGTGCAGTCAATTTTGTGATCGTGAGAGACCGGAAAAATAAATTTCTTTTTGCTCCTCTGCAGTCCAGCGCCGGCAGTGATTTTTTGTCTTCGCAAAAGTTAAGTATCACCGATTTTGATTCGGTCATTGTTTTCAGGAAGGGAAAGGTATACAAAAGAAGTGCTGCGGCCTTACAGGTTACATCGCAGCTGGGCTTTCCCTGGAACTTGCTCACGGTGTTCTGGATTATTCCACGTTTCCTCCGGGATTTTTTTTACGATCTTATCGCCCGGTATCGTTATGTCTTGTTTGGAAAAAAAGATGCCTGCATGATGCCTACTCAAGAGATCAAAGCGAAATTTTTGGAGTAGAAACAAGTTAAGTCGGTTTTATTTTTTTGCTCACTGCCCATTGCTAACTGTCGACTGTCAATTGCCAACTTCCTTCTTTTTATTATTTTAGCGCCCAGATAAACTACAAACAATGAAAGCATATATTTTTCCCGGACAGGGTTCGCAGTTTCCGGGCATGGGTAAGGAACTTTACAACAGTTCAGCCAAAGCCAAAGAGTTATTCGAGAAAGCAAACCAGATCCTCGGGTTCGAAATTACAAAGGTGATGTTTGAAGGAACGGAAGAAGAGCTTAAGCAGACCAGAGTTACACAGCCCGCTATCTTCCTTCACTCCGTGGTGATGGCCAAAGTCGCGGAGAATTTCAAGCCCGATATGGTAGCAGGACATTCGCTGGGAGAGTTTTCGGCCCTGGTGGCGAACGGAGCTCTTTCATTCGAAGATGCCCTGCAGCTGGTATATAAAAGAGCGATGGCCATGCAGAAAGCCTGTGAAATCAGTCCATCCACCATGGCGGCAATTTTGGGGCTTGATGACGCGAAAGTGGAAGAAGTCTGCAAAAGCATTGAAGGAGAAATAGTGGTAGCGGCAAATTATAATTGTCCCGGTCAGCTGGTGATCTCCGGAAGCAATAAAGGCATTGAGATCGCCTGCGTAAAGATGAAAGAAGCAGGAGCAAAAAGAGCATTACCACTGCCCGTTGGCGGAGCCTTCCATTCTCCTTTAATGGAACCGGCAAGAGTTGAGCTGGAGGCTGCCATTGCATCTACACATTTTAGCGTGCCTACATGCCCTGTATATCAGAATGTTAATGCCATGCCATCCACCGATACAGCCGAGATTAAAAGGAACCTGATCGCTCAGCTCACAGCACCTGTGCGCTGGACGCAATCTGTTCAGAATATGGTGAAAGACGGGGCTACCGGTTTCGTGGAATGCGGCCCGGGTAAAGTGCTTCAGGGTCTGGTTAAAAAGGTGAGCGCCGCTTCTGAGGTGATGAGCATCTGATTTTAACTTATTTATCTTTTTTTTAAAAAAGGCGAAACTATGGCAAGACTTTTGCGTAATGATCCTCAAATGTTACTTTTACCCAAATAGTTTTTATTTTAATTGAATTATTTTTAAATCGTCAAATAAATTTATTGTAAACCCTAAACCTAAAATTTAACAATTATGAAGAAAATTTTCCTATCATTAGCAATTATGCTTGTTGCGGCCTCTGGTTTCGCACAAAAGAATGTTGTAAAAGCGAACTTGTTCGGTATGTTTGCCGGAAGCTATACACTGGCTTATGAAAGAGTGCTGAACGATAAAATGTCTGTTCAGCTGTCAGCTGGTTACAGAAGCTATAAATATGCAGACATCACTATCGGCAGCATTAACGAAAAAGATTCATATTCTGGTCCGACCGTTGTAGGTGAGTTCAGGTATTATGTAACGAACGGTTCTAAAGACGTTCCAAGAGGTTTTTATGTGGCTCCTTTTGCCAGATATGCTAAGTATACAGAGAAGTGGGCTTACACAGATGCTTCTTCTCCAAGTTCTAATTATAGCCAAAAATGGAGTACAACATCTATTGCCGGTGGTGTTATGCTGGGATATCAGTGGTTAATTGCAGACGTGGTGTCCATAGACCTTTTTGCGGGTCCGCAATACAAAACGAGATCAGTAAGCGATATCACAGAAACGGATGCTAATGGAAATACTACAACCATCAGCGCTTCAAACTATACTTTCTCAAACACCAAAGGACTTACGTCTGGTGTTGGTCCAAGAGTTGGTTTGAATGTTGGTGTTGCATTCTAAGCAATACAATCAATTTATAAAAAAAGGTCTGTTTCGGCAGACCTTTTTTTATGTCTGATAATTTGGAAATCTCTCTGTAAATCAGGCTTACAATTTTATTACTTCCAGCTTATCTACACATCTTTCCAGCATTGTGGCTGAACTGATGTTAAGAACCGGATGCCTTAGATCAGGAGCAATTTCGAAGAGAGGTACCAGAGTAAACCGCCGGAACTGTATCTGGGGATGTGGAACTTTCAGATGTTCAGTAACTATAATCTCATCGTTGAAATACAAAATGTCCATATCAATCGTGCGTTCGGCCCATTTGTCTGCCCTTACACGCCCAAGCCTCATTTCGGTTTCCATCAGTTTAGTGAGCAGCTTTTCTGCAGTCAGGGCTGTTTCCAGTACAATCACCTGATTCAGGAAATCAGGTTGGTCTTGCTTACCCCAGGCTGCAGTCTTATAAATAGAGGAAAATAGTACAATACTGCCTGCTTCCTGGAGCATTTCAGTAGCTTCCGTCATAATTTTTTTCCTGTCACCCAGGTTACTACCTAATAATATGTATGCCTTGTTCATTCTATGAATAGCTCCAGAAGGCAAATGTATAGTTAATATTCTGAACGAGGCAACAGGCATAGCTCGTTTTTAATCGATTCATAGTTCGCTTCATATCCTTAATCCGGGCACCTCATCCCTTTTTTTAATTTTTTATTCGTAATTTGCACAGCTAGATAATAACTATGGGACAGTTTTTTAAATACTTATTTGCAAGTTTGCTGGGTACCCTCATCGGCCTGACCATATTCTCTTTTCTGGGGCTGATGATAGTATTGGGAATCGTCATGGCTTCAGGAGGCGGGGAAGATAAAAGCATTGCTGACAATTCGGTATTGAGGATCAACCTGGAACATGAAATAGAAGAAAGAAGCTCCGACGATATCTGGGGATCTTTAAGTCCTTTTGACAGCGAAGAAAGAGGTACTATAGGTTTGCTGAATCTGAGGCAGTCGATCCGTCATGCAAAAAGCGATGATAAGATCAAGGGAATTTTCCTGGACCTGCATAACACCCATCATGGTTTTGCAAGTCTCGAAGAGCTCAGGAACGCGCTTATCGATTTTAAATCTTCCGGCAAATTCATTGTCGCTTATTCGGAAACCTACAGCGAAGGTTCTTATTACCTGGCATCCGTAGCTGATAAAATCTTTTTGCCGTCTTCAGGCCTTCTGGAATTTAACGGGCTTAATGTAGAGATGCTGTATTTTAAAGGTACTCTTGAAAAGCTGCAGATCAAACCCGAAGTCTTTAAGGTTGGTGAATTTAAAAGCGCCGTAGAACCCTTTCTGCTTGATAAAATGAGCGATGCCAACCGGACGCAGATTAAATCTTTCCTGAACTCCATTTACAATACCTATCTTGAAAATGTCGCCAAAGCAAGAGGAGTCGATGCAAAGAATCTTGCTGATATCTCCTCCAATATGCTGGTAAGAAATGCAGAGGATGCGCTGAAATATAAGCTGATCACCGATGTAGGATACCTTGACGAGGCAGGGGCCTGGATGCGTACTAAACTGAACAAGGGTCCCAAAGACAAGATTGATTTCATTTCTTTTAATAAATACGAAGCAGCTATTGATCAGCACAAGCCGCATGATGACGATGCGGACGTAGCGGTTATTTTCGCCAGCGGGGATATTCAGCAGGGCAAAGGGAACGACCATGTAATCGGCTCCGAAAAAACGGCCGGCGAGATCCGCAAAGCAAGGATGAATGATAAAGTAAAAGCAATCGTGCTGAGAATAAATTCTCCGGGAGGCAGCGCCATCGCTTCCGATATCATCTGGAGAGAAATTGATCTGGCCAGCAAAACCAAACCTGTTATTGCTTCCATGTCGGATGTGGCGGCATCCGGCGGTTATTATATCGCGATGGCCTGCGACACCATCGTTGCTCAGCCTACGACCATTACCGGTTCCATCGGAGTGTTCGGACTCCTGTTCAATGGCAAGGAATTCCTGAAAGAGAAACTTGGAATTACAACAGACGGAGAGAAGACAGGAAAATATTCCGATCTGATGACTTTTACGCGCGAACTTACCGATGAAGAAAAATCTATTATTCAGCTTGAGGTAGAAAAAATATACGGTGATTTCACGACTAAAGCAGCCCAGGGTAGAAATATGAATGTGGAGGATCTGCGTGCCGTGGCCGAAGGAAGAGTCTGGTCGGGAAGCGAAGCAAAAAAAATCGGATTGATCGATCTTTACGGAGGTCTGGATGATGCCATTGACATTGCGGCAAAAAAAGCAAAGCTTGCCGAGGGCTATTCAGTCTCTTATTTTCCCGAACAAAAGAATATGCTGCTGAAGCAATTGTTTTCCTCTTTCAACGAAGAGGTTAAAGTTGATTTCGGCCCTGAATTTTCCAGGTATTATCCCTATATAAAAACCCTGAAAGACCTTGAGCAGATGGAAGGCGTTCAGGCAAGGCTTCCTTATAAATTCATTATAAAATAACAGTATGAGCGAGATCAGAAACAACTGGACCAGAGAAGAAATTGCTGAAATATTTAATTCACCCGTGCTTGATCTGATATACAGAGCAGCGACGGTACATCGTGAAAATAATGATCCGCAGGAAGTTCAGGTCTGCACTCTGCTGTCTGTAAAAACCGGAGGTTGTCCGGAAGACTGCTCTTATTGTCCGCAGGCTGCCCGCTATCACACCGATGTGAAAGTGCAGAAGCTGATGGAAACCAAAGAAGTACTGGATGCGGCGAAAAAGGCAAAGGATTCCGGCAGTACCCGTTTCTGTATGGGGGCGGCATGGAGGGAAGTAAGAGACAATAAAGATTTCGACCGGGTTCTGGATATGGTGAAGGGTGTGAATGGCATGGGCATGGAAGTTTGCTGCACGCTGGGAATGCTTACTGAAGAACAGGCCATGAAGCTCAAAGAGGCGGGGCTATATGCCTACAATCACAACCTGGATACCAGCGAAGAGAATTACGATAAGATCATTACGACAAGAACGTATAAAGACAGGCTTGACACCATTGAACATGTACGCACC
>JBJMLY010000212.1:0-6647 GCA_045805025.1 Cytophagaceae bacterium
ACAGTAGGTACGGCATCTTTATATCTTTTATTATCAACTTTCACCACCACGAAGTTTCCCTTTTCTTTCACCTTTCCGGTAATCTCAAACTGAAAAGGAGTAAATCCTCCGATATGCTTTCCCAATTTCTCGCCGTTCAGGTACACATGCGCTTCGTAATTAACCGCCCCAAAACAAAGGTAAAGCCTGTTGCTGGGTTTGGCTTTAGCCACGTCGAATGAAATCTTATACCAGATGGTCCCCTCGTAGAGTTCCAGCTTTTCACGCTGCGAATTCCAATCGCCGGGAACATAAAGCCAGTTCGCGTTATCAAAACTGTATTCGATCAGCTCTGTGCCGTCTTTGGGCTTTTCATCTTTGAAATATCCGTTGGGATGTTCCTCAAAGCGGTAATTGTAAAATCCATTCTCATAAGGATCGACGATGATGCTCCATTTCCCGTTCAGATTAATATTTTTGCGGGCCTGTGTATTACTGATCAGATCTGCATATGGCTGGGCCATTGTGCCAGTACAAAGTGTCAGCAAGGCATAAATAAAACTTAAAATTTTTTTCATAAGGCTGTTCGTTACTGATTTCAAAAGTACCTGTGATACATGTCATTTCAAAGCCTGTCTTTTCAGCCTTTAATATTCAAAGGCACAATCACCTTGATGCTGAAATTCCTGCCCATATTATAAATACCTGTCCTGCCGGTGGCCTGATTGAAAGGCGCGTACTTCAGCCTGCTCAGATGAGTCTGATACGCCACATTAAAAATATTATTAAGCGATAAATAGAGAGAACAGATGGTTTTACCCTCGCTGTTCAGCACATCGGTTCCAAGACCTGTATTCATCAGCCAATAAGAAGGCGTGGCTCTTTCGGTGCTGTTTTCTGCAAGAAATTTATGCTGGGCAAAATTATAATCGCTTTCAATTTTAAAATAAAAAGAAGACAGGCTTTCTCCCGCTTTTTTAAACTTCAGCTTTAACTCTGATTTCCATCGGGCTGGCGGGATGAAAGGCAGATTTTTCGAGCTATCGGAATTTCCGAGATTGAGACCTCTTACAAATCCAAAACTGTTTTCTATATGAAGCCAGTCAAGAGGATGGGGATGCACATCCAGCGAAAATTCCGTACCGTATAATTCTGCCCGGCCTGATGAATATTGATAGACGGGCACACTGATTCCCTGATCACTTACTACCGAATCGCTGCCATTCCGGCTCCGAAGCCGCTCCGGAAAAATATAATGGTTGATTGTATTCGAAAAAAAATCCCATTGCATAGAAACATGGTCTGTATTGTAATCAAAGCCTGCATCCAGCTGCAGACTGGTTTCGGCTTTAAGTCTCCTGTCGCCGCGCTCATACCTGAATGCTCCTTCATGTCTTCCGTTGGAAGCAAGTTCGGCAATGCTGGGCGGACGGAAGCCCCGGGAAACGTTGAAACGCAGCGTATATTTTTTGCCTTCCGGAGAAAACCCAACACCTGCATTCCCGGCTATATTTGCATAGCTGACATCGAAACCACTAAACTTCTGCTCCCCTGTCTGCGAAGTCGCCTTAGCTCCTGTGGAATCAAGGTAAAGAGGCGTAGCCCTGATCTGCCTCATCTCCGCCCGAAGCCCACCATTCAGGCTAAAGGCTTTTATCTTTTTCCGGATCACGCTGTAAATTCCTGCGTCGCCGAGACGATAGGCCGGAATCAGAAATTCTTTTCCTTTATTCATATTGAATTGCTGCATGCCGCTTGTACCAAGGGCTAGCAGCCAGCCTTTTTTCTCAGGAAGCTGGCAGCGGATCGTATAATTGAAGGTCTGAAGAAAAAAATAAAGGTTGGGCACCGTGGGCTCTGTAACATCGCCGAATTCCCTTCTTCTGTTCTGCTGGTATCCAAGCGTGGCATTGATGTGTGATCTGCCCAGAGCAATAAAATTCGTGAGCAGAATCTTATAATGCTGTACATGCTGATGAGGAATCCCTATACGGTACCCTCTCAGATCGGGATTACCGACCGGCACAGCGATCGCAGAATCTGCTTGCGGAACTTCTTTGGTAAATCTTCCAAGACTATCCCTCTCCCCTTCGGGCAGTGCCAGAATCTGGTCATATACTGAATAAGCCAGCTGAGTATAACCCCATCTTCGGTTCGCTGCTATATTACCATTAGCATCCAGTTCTCTGAAACCTGAATTGTATACATATCCATCGTACCGGTTTTTGTAATTCCCCGCAGTCTTGCTACTAAGCCTGTTCATCCAGTTAATTTTTCCATTATTGCCGGCCAGCATGGCCGAATAGCCCTGCTGGTGATTATTGCTCTGGTAATTGCTGAGCAGATTTCCTGAAATTTTTCCCGTCGTCACCGGCCTGGGAGAAAGAATATTGATCACACCGCCGAGTCCGTCGGCCCCATACATCAAACTACTGGGTCCTTTTATCACTTCGATTTTAGCCGCCGCGTATTCGTCAATTTCTATGCCGTGCTCATCCCCCCATTGCTGTCCTTCCTGCCTGACACCGTCGTTTGCAACAATCACCCGGTTATAGCCGAGTCCACGGATCACTGGTTTGGAAATACCTGCTCCCGTGCTGATCTGGGAAATTCCCGGCTGTTGTGCAATGGCATCGATGATATTGGTCGAAGCATTCTGCAAAAGATCTTCTTTTCTCAGTACCAGATCTGGCCGGGAGCTTTGAAGATCGGATGAGGTATTACTACTGATAACGACATCCTGACTTTCTATCACTTCAGGAGACAGGCTGAAATTTATGATCAGATCTTCTGAAATCAGAATACTTTCCGACCTGGTTTTATAGGTCACATACAGCACCTCGATTAAAAATTTGCCCGCGGGCACCGGGCTGATCTTGTAATAACCATTTGAATCCGCCACAGCTCCCATTCTTAGCTCCGGAAGATAAATACTGGCCGCTTCCAGCGGCATTTTTGTGGAATCGTCCACTACCTTTCCAGAAATCGAATACTGACCGAACGAGGGCGTAGCCGCCAATAACAGAAATAGTACTGTACGCGCTTTCATAAGAGCATAGGTTTAAAATGAGAGAAGGATGAACCTGATAAACAGATCCATTTTATACTAATTAAAAGAGGGAGAAATTATTCGAAAGGAGGCGCGCGCCCCTCGGAAAAGGAATGGTAATAAGAAGGAGAGAGCGTTCGAAGTTCAGAGAATGTACTGTACTCTTCCGATACAAAACTTAAAATATCCGCACTGATAAAATAAATTTCATGCAGCAGATCGAGACTACAGATAAGGCAATCGTCTGGGGTCTGATGAAGATCCGGTACTCCATCATTGAGCCATACTACATAATGATCAGAATCATGCTGATGCAGAAAATTCGCAGCCACTCCGCTGAAAAGCAGATTCACGGTCAGCAGAACCGACAGTAAAGTATATAGCAACGAAATTTTTCTTTTCACTTTGCAGTGGATTTATATCCCAAACTTACAAAAACTTCCGGAGAGCATAACCGGAAGCCTTTAATAATGTTACCGGTACGATTGCCTCTTAAGTGTTTTTTCGCTATCATACAGTACGTTTTACTAAAACCGACCTATGAAAAACCTACTCATCTTCATTCTGTTGTTAGCTGTCCGTTTCAGCTTTGCCCAAGCCCCCATGAATCTTGGAAGAGTCATTAATAGTCCATTGCTGACAGAATTCAATCCCTATATCAGCGGAAACGGTAAAAACCTGATTTTCGAGGCAAACAGCGGAGAAGATGAAGCTATAGAATTTAAGATCTCTACCCTGACCAACGGAATCTGGAGCGCGCCAGTCGCACTTCCCGGCGTCAATTCCGCTCTCAATAAACTCGTTTATACGGGTGCTGTCAGCATCAGCCACGATGGAAATTTTATTTTTTATTCTTCCAGCAAATCCGGAGGCGTGGGAAGTGCAGACATCTATTATATGGAAAAAACCGCTTCGGGCTGGTCTGCTCCGAAAAATCTTGTAAAGCCTGTCAACTCTGCCGGCTATGAAAATGACCCTAGTATGTCACCCGATGGCAAATACCTGTACTTTACAAGGAACGAGGCGAAGAAGGGACCTGGCGGGCAAACCTGCAGCAAGATCTTTGTAGCTGAAAAGACAGGGAAAGACAGCTGGAAAGAACCTAAAGAACTGCCGGCTCCCATTAATATGGGCTGCGAGGCTGCGCCAAGAATTCTGTCAGACAATAAAACACTTTTATTTGCTTCGATACGTGCCGGAGGAAAAGGAGGCTATGACATTTACCGTTCACAAATGAATAAAGATGGTAGTTGGGGACCTGTTCAGCCCATGACCTTTATCAATACAACCCAGGATGATATCTATGTATCGGTACCTGCCACCGGAGACTATATTTATTACACAGGCCCGAATGCCAAGACCACCGACATCTTTAAAATGAAAATACCCGATAACCTGCAGCCTGATAAAGTTCTGCTGGTGCAGGGTTCGGTGAAGAATATCGCAGGACAACCCGTAGCGAGCCGTGTGATGATCAACAGCTTCAAAGACAAAATACACGGCATGAACACTATTTCCGCTACAGGGGCTTACTCGGCTTTTATGAGCAGCGGCGACAAATATGATTTCTCCATTACTTCCGGAGAAAAAGGTTATAGTTATTATTCCGACTTTTTTGACCTGGATACGCTGAAAAAATTCAAACAGGTGAACCTGGATGTAAAACTTTTACCTCTGAAGGTTAACACGGTGTTCCCTGCGAGGAATATTATTTTTGAAAACAACAGCCCTTCTATTTCATCGCTTTCTTCCTATGAACTGGAAAGAATTATCCGCTTATTAAAAGACAATCCTACGCTTAGCATCGAACTAGGAGTTTACACGAATAAGATATTGAAAGATACTTTAAGCCATGATGATCTGACTGAAACCATTGTGGATAACTCGGATACCCTCAAGCCCAAAACCACCTATCATAACGACAGAACATCCAAGCAATCGGATGCAATAGTGGGCTGGTTAACTCAAAAGGGCATTCCTGCCGAACGGATACAGGCAAAAGCATATGGTGATCAGAAGTCAAAACTGGCAGGACCTGCCCCATTGGCTGCTCAGTGGGTAGAAATCAGGGTGTTAAAGGAATAGTGAAAAAAAGACATTTTTGACTATGAGCGTAAAAACACGTAACTTGGGTGCAGCTTTAAACCTATACCATGACAAAATTTTACTCTCCCAGGGGGTTTTTGTTTTTATCCTTTTTTACACTTTTGATACTTTCTCAATTAAGCTGCAAGAAAAAAGAACAAGCCAGTATTTCCACCGACCTTAAGGTCAACGTTCGCTTTTTTACGAACTATTCCTACGATGACCCCTATTACTATAAAAGTGATGAGGAGGATTCTACCGTGGGGGCCAATGCCACGATCATGCTTTTCAAAACTGTGGTTGATATGCAGGCGAAGGTAAGACCAGTCCTTACTGCCAAAACCGATGCAAATGGAGAAGTCACCATTAAAGGTATTGAACCATTCCCTTATTTCGTCTATGTATTCTATGATGACAATGTCTATTATTATGACAACAGCGTCCGTAATTATAATATGGGAGATGCCATGGTGGAAGGCGGGCTTACTGGAATCAGCATACCGATTTTTAAAAAACGTCCTTCAGACCCCCTATCGCTGGGAATGAATTTCGTGGAAGTAGTCAAATACGATACTCTGGCTGGAGGATGTAGCAAGTACCTGAAATTTGTTCTCTATGATTCGTATGAATCTCCCCTGGACAGTACAGTGGTAGATTCTTATTCACAATTCTGCCCAAAATCATCCCTTACTTCTGACAATGCCACCCGATTTTATTTTGAGCATGCAGACTCGCTGCAGGATCTCACTTATTTCGGATATACTTTTGGATATTTCGAATTAATAGCCTTCGAAAGTGCTGACTTTAACACCCAGCCTTTTGTTCCTGTAGACACCATTTATCTGACACCTGGCTATGTATTCAAGGACAATCCCTACAAAAACCTACCCTACCCGGAACGCGTCCGGATGTGGCAGGATGCTCATAAAACTGTTGATATTAATTTAACCTGGAAATAAGCAGACGATGATGACTCTCCATAAACAAATTATTTTAATCGCTTTATCGCTCGTGCTTGCTTTCGCATGCAAAAAGAAAGACGAAAAGCCTTCCACGAACCAGCTTCTGACGAATCGCTCGCAAAAAACCTGGATCCGCTTCAGCGAAAAACTCGATGGTAAAGAAACCCTCAAGGAATGTGACGTGGATGATGAATGGATATTCAGCAATGATAAGGATATTCTGAAAACACCTGGATTTCTGAGATGCGATCTCTACGAAGAAGATGTCAAAATAAAATTCTTTCTCGGAGGGCCTAACAACGAAACCATTTATTTCACAACCCCTGACAGTTCCTATTCTTATTATTTCGACTATAACATTTACCGTTATGTGGATACAACTTACCACTTTACCAAGATATCGAAGGCTGATATCATTGAGCTGACCGAGAATAGTCTGAAGTTTGAAGAGAAAGAGTATTCTACTTACGGAGACAAAGTAACAACCACTGTAACTTCCCTTGTTAAAAAATAGTCATGAAAATTAAAATTTACAGTATCGCTTTAATATGTCTGGTTAGCTTTAACAAGGC
>JBJMLY010000213.1:0-4132 GCA_045805025.1 Cytophagaceae bacterium
CTCTTTGTCAGCCCAATACCTGATCGGGGCCCACTCTCCCTTTCGACGGCGAACTTTACTGAGGTTAGTAGACAGGAATAGGATCAGGTAAGTACCCGATGTTACCGAAGAAAGCAAGCCGATATTGGCTATGCCCGGACCGAATTTAAAAACAAGAGCCAGGTATTCGAACAGCAATATTCCTGAAAGGGAGTATAGAAGATAATCCTGCAATTTTTCGCTGTCCAGGGCCTTATCCTTGTCATAAAAGCTGGAATGGTTGAGCGCATTGTTTTTAAATGAGTTCCAGACAAACATGCTGGCCAGCAGGAAGGCAAAGGTAATAATGCTGAATGAGCTTGCTGATTTGTTAATGAGCCAGAAATCATAAAAGCCATGGGAGAGGGAGGCAAGTGCAAAGAATAAAATAAAATTCAGATAAGGATTCCAGGCACGTTTGTACCTGTTCAGGATAAGTCCGTAAGCGATTATGGAAGCGTCGAACATGTGAGACACGACAGCTGTTAGCGCGCGTCCATGGATGATATAAAGATTGTTTTCGTTAAAATAAATCAGGTTTTCAATAAAGGCGAATCCCAGGGCGGATAGAGAGGCATATTTGATGTAATCAAAAGGTTCATTGATGGCCTTGGTAAATCTTAGTATAACAAAGAACGGAATAAATTTCACCAACTCTTCCAGCGCGCCGATACCGGCTACGCAATAGAAGAAGTCATTAATGATCGTTCCGTCAAGACTGAAGTTCAGAACAAGATTATTGAAATCGGTAAGAGGGTAAATCATAAAGGTGAAAAGCATACCGAGGGCAACAGTGATCAGTACATATTTCCATTTTTCAACTTCAAAAATGTCGAGCTTCCGTAAATACATAATCCAACTTCCCATAATCAGGAAGGCTGCCACGAAGCCAAGGATATTCAATCCCTGAAAGGTCCTTTTAAAAATACGGAGCAGGTAATCGGGAATCTGAAAATTTTTAAAGAGGACATACCTTTCCATCGGGAAAGAAAAGTATTGCCGCGTTTCTTTATTTTTTAAAAGATCCTCCAGCTCGGGCATTCTGTCCTGTTTAAAAAGCAGCGCTATAAGGTTTGAATAGGCCCCTGCCAGATTTCCCCGGTTTTCAATCTCCTTCCGGAAATGAAATTCAGCAGCGTGCAATGAATCTAAGCTCATATAAACATACCCAATGGTATTGTTGAAATACCTTAGATCCTTATTTTTAACCTGCTTCAGGGCTTCAAGGGCAGCGGGGTAATTATTAAGATTGGATTGTATAAGTCCTTTACCATAAAAGCCAAGATCTGCCTGGTTCTCATAGGACGATTGAGAAAGCGTATCGTAAAAATTGATGATGGTATTGTCATCCCTTTTTACATAATTATGTCTGCCTTTCTTCTTCTCTTCAGGAATGTCGAAATGGTTTTGAATAAACCGGTAATGTACTTCCACCGTAAAACTATCGTTCTCTATTATTTTTAATAATGTTTCTTCGGCTCGGTTGGGCATATTGGCCTGCTGTTGAAAAGTGACTTTGTCGGAAAGGTTGTCAAAGACAGGATCCGGAAGGAACAGATTAGCCATGATGACGCTAAAGGCAAAAATTCCTATGGTAATTATAAATGATTTTCTCATGCGTGTTTGATTTTACCAGGATGGCTCAATATGTTCAAAGATTATAGCGGCTTCGGTCCGTCCGAACCATTCATCCCTGCCTCTCCCGGGAATCATTTCCGAGATGTCTTTTCGGGCAGTTCCGGCAAATGAAGCCGGCAGAAGTAATACTTGTACAATTACAAATAATGCGGCACCCGGCAGGAAAGAGGGTTTTATCATGTATTAAGATTAAAAAAATAAAATTTCCACCACGGTTTATCTTTTTTCATGATTGTCCATCCCGATGCCTCAAAATCATCATTCAGGTTCAAACCAAAATGGTCTGCATAGCTTATGATGCTATCATAATCAAAAATATATTCACTTACTTCATCGTCTTCGACCCTCGTTCCAGGTTCTTCACCTTCAAAAGAAAACTTTTCACCCTTGTTGACAGGTTCAAAATCTTCTCCATAGCAATATTCTATTCCACGGATTAACTTCCCGCTTTCGTAAAGAGAAAAAGCATAGTAGCCGGCCGTACTTTGCGCGGCTACAATAATCACCTGTGAATTAAATTGAGCGGATAGCGCCATTCCCCAATCGTCCAGGTTTCTGAATCCATTATGCAAAATGGTTATCCAGTAAGGCTGAGTTTTCTTGAGAAGCAGGTAATCCGGTTTCGCATTATCGTTCATTAGCATACTGTCGTAAAAGTCATCAGGGTAATCCCCGGTTCTTTTGACTTTAACATGGGCTAACTCTTCCATTTTTTTTATTACGCCTTCTAAATCGGATGTATTAATGTAAATGGCTGCAGAAGTACTCATAAAAATTTATCGTTTAGCTAAAAATAGTTTTTTGGATTCAGAGATTGAAACTATCGGATAAGATCAAAGTCGTTTTTTTTCGATGAAGATGGAAAACTCTTTAATAAAAGCCCCACCCTCTCTGCGAGGCCCATCTGCTGACAGGTCTCAAGACTTCTGGTGGTGATAGCGATGGTCCTGAACGGTTCGGTAGGGCCTGATTTTGAATCGACGATTATGAAATTGATGCCGGCTCTGGCCAGCCGGCAGGCAGCCATTAAGCCGGTGGGGCCCACTCCGATAATGAGAACATCCGTTGTCATAGATTTATTTTTTACAGTAAATCATACTTTTTTCCATAATACTGAATACTGTCCAGAAATACCGGATTTTTTCCTTCTTCGGCAAGCAGCTTTCTGAATTCGGTTTTCACTTTTCCTTTATGTCCAAGCTCTCCAAACACGATCAGCTTTTCCAGTGGGATTGATTCTGTTTTTTCTTGGTCCAATATTTTAACCAGGGCATTTTTTGTGAGTATGCGTCCGAAATGAGATAAAATATACTTATTCAGATTTTTCTTCATTTCTTCCGTTAAAGCACCTTCGTCTGTTTTGGCTTTCACTTCGTACCAGATGTCTTTTTTATTTCTTAGACTCCCGATCCTTTTTCTGAGGATGCATTCAGATTCAGCCGGAAAAGCAGGAAGGATTTTTTTAGCACGTTTGAAATATTCCAGCCAGAATTCAGGAAGAAATATTCCCGTATTGATGGTAAACCGAATGTGATCTTTGGAATAAAAAACGCTCTTCTGAAGATTAATTATATATCCTATTCCGTCCTTTTGCCGATAAAAATTATTCCCCTGCTTTTTAAATCCCAGCGGTTTCAAGGTCTCATAAAAGCCATGCTTGAGGATGTTGTCGAACTTTATTTCTGCCGGGGATTTCATGGACATGTTAAGTTAGCAGAATATATCTTCTCATGAAACTTATCAGTTATGAATCGGTAAACGGATCAACAAAGTAATTGCCTGGGTTATCCCTTTTTGCTTCGGCTTCCATAATGACATCTCTTGGATCGTTATTGAAATTTGAAGAAAACAGGTTCCGGACTTTTGCTAATTCTCCATCTGACAAAATCAGAATGCTTCTTGCCAATTGTTCTTCACCGACATTCAATGGAATAGTCCATAGTGAAAGTAAAAGTTTTTCAATTTCCTGTTGATCCGCATCAGATGTGAACAAGAGGCTGATTCTTTTCTTTATATCAATGGGTAGAGAATTTTTCACTTTGCCTTTTCGTCCACTTCAAATAGTCCAAAGGTATTGTTGTCCAGGTCAACAAAATATCCCTGCCAGCATTTTCCGGGTATGGCAAACTTGGGTAATGCAATCTGTCCGCCGTTTTTAAGAATCAGTTCGCTGGTTTTGTCAAAATTCTCCACCTGGATGGAGCAGACAAATGCGTTGGTACCGCTTGCTCCCGGTGGAACCGGCGCAGGCCGCTTTAAAAGTCCGCCATGAATGCTGTTGGTCTCTATGCGGTAATATTCTACAGGCAGATTTTTTTCTCTTGTAAATTTCCAGTCGAATACGGATTCGTAAAATTTAACGTCTCTGCCAGGTTCAGAAGATTGAATTTCAAAATAGCCTATGGTATTCATAGTATTCTTTAGATACGTTTTACTTTCTATTAGCCTTACAAAATTAATTAAATTAATGAAGAAG
>JBJMLY010000214.1:0-2977 GCA_045805025.1 Cytophagaceae bacterium
ATGAATATAAAGGTACCGAAGGAATTTTCCTCGATGCCAATGAAAATCCTTACGGCTCAGCATTGGATACTGCTTATAACCGCTATCCGGATCCTTTACAAAAAGAGCTCAAGGAAAAGATCTCCGGATTGAAAAGGGTCGGCACAGGGCAGATTTTTCTGGGCAATGGAAGCGATGAGCCTATCGATCTGCTGGTCAGGGCATTCTGTAACCCGGGCAAGGATAATGTGATTACCATGCCTCCGACTTATGGTATGTATGAAGTAAGCGCCGGGATCAACGATGTCAGGGTTAACGAAGTGCCCCTGACGGAAGAGTTTCAGATCAATACGGCTAAGGTGCTGGCGGCCATTGATGCCAATACCAAAATCATATTTGTCTGCTCACCCAATAACCCGACTGGAAACTGTCTTTACACCAACGATATTGTGAAGATACTCGAGGGCTTTGACGGGATTGTTGTGATTGATGAGGCTTATATTGACTTTGCACCCGACCGCTCATTCCTTAGCAAGCTGAAGAAGTATCCCAACCTGGTAGTTCTGCAGACCTTCTCCAAAGCATGGGGCATGGCTGCGTTGCGACTGGGGATGGCTTTCGCATCCGAAGAAATCATTAGTGTGCTGAACAAGATCAAACCTCCCTATAACATCAACGAAGCCACCCAGCGTCTTGCTTCAGATGGTCTCAGAAATATTCTAAATAAGGAAAGAATGGTTGAGCGGATCCTTAACGAAAGAGAGAAGCTTTCTGAAGAACTATCAAAGATCAAATCCGTGCTCAGGGTATATCCTTCCGATGCCAATTTTTTACTCGTTAAAACAGCGGATGGAAATAAGGCATACGATTACCTGATCTCCAAAAAAATCATTACGCGCAACCGTTCGAACATTAAGCTTTGCGAAGGATGCCTGCGCATTACGGTAGGGACCGCCGAAGAGAACCGAGAGCTGATTAAAGCCCTGCAGGACTTCCATTGACCGGCTTCCGTTAACTATTATCATCTTTTTGTAACTTTAACCAATGAAAAAGAAAATCCTTTTCATAGACCGCGACGGCACTATCATTATAGAACCAGTCACAGACCAGCAGGTTGATTCCCTGGAGAAGCTTGAATTTCTTCCGGGCGCGATCACAAACCTGTCTAAAATTGCCCGTGACCTGGACTATAAACTGGTCATGGTCACCAACCAGGACGGCATGGGCACTAAGTCTTTTCCGGAAGATACCTTCTGGCCTGCACACAATAAAATGCTTAAAACCCTGGAAGGCGAAGGCGTGGTGTTTGAAGAAATCCATATTGATAAATCGTTCGAGCATGAAAATCTTCCTACCAGAAAGCCTGGTATTGGCATGCTGAAGCAATACATGAACGGCGATTACGACCTGGCGAACTCCTATGTCATCGGCGATCGCTTAACAGACATTAAGATGGCCCAGAACCTGGGAGCGCAGTGCATTTTTATTTCACCAAAGACTAATAAAGAGGCGGCTTTCAGTACTTCCGACTGGTCAGAAATTTATAAATTCCTGAGCAGCCCTTCCAGAACGGCAGAGATCAGAAGAACGACGAAGGAAACCGATATTCTGGTGAAGGTGAATCTCGACGGACAAGGGAAAACGAAGATCAGTACCGGGCTCGGCTTTTTCGACCACATGCTGGATCAGCTGGGCAAACACTCTCTCTGCGATCTGACGGTAGAAGTGAAAGGCGATCTGCATATTGACGAGCACCATACTATTGAAGATACAGCAATTGCCATCGGCGAGGCCTATCTGAAAGCCTTGGGTGATAAAAGAGGCATCGAGCGTTATGGATACCTTCTTCCAATGGACGATTGTCTGGCGCAGGTGGCCCTTGATTTTTCGGGCAGAAGCTGGCTGGTCTGGGAAACGGAATTCAAAAGAGAAATGATCGGAGAAATGCCGACGGAAATGTTTTATCATTTCTTCAAATCATTTTCAGATGCCGCTAAGTGCAACCTGAATATCAAGGCCGAAGGGACGAATGAGCATCACAAGATCGAAGCGATCTTCAAAGCCTTCGCCAAATCAATTAAAATGGCTGTGAAGAGAGACGAAAAGACAGCCCATATTCTGCCGAGCACGAAGGGAGTCTTATAAAAAATGGTAATGTTAAATGCTAAATTTTAAATTGGGTAATTCATTTAAAATTTAGCGTTCAAAATTCAAAATTAATTGAAAGTCGCCATCATCAAATACAACGCAGGAAATGTTCAGTCGGTGCGCTATGCGCTGAACCGTCTGGGTATTGAACCTGTTGTTTCCGACAACGCGGAAGAGCTGAAGTCAGCCGACAAAGTGATCTTTCCGGGTGTGGGAGAGGCGAGCACGGCCATGAATTACCTCAAGAGCAGAAATCTCGATGCATTAATCAGGGAGCTGAAGCAACCGACGCTGGGGATTTGTCTTGGCCTGCAGCTGATGTGCAGTCACTCCGAAGAAAACAATACGGACTGCCTGAATATTTTTCCGATGAAGGTAAAGAAATTTCCTTCATTGAATCAGGTGAAGGTTCCGCAGATGGGATGGAATTCCATTAAGAACTATAAGGGCAAGCTTTTCAAAGGACTGCAGGAAGGAAGCTTTATGTATTTTGTGCACAGCTTTTACGCAGAGCTGAGTGAACAAACAGCGGCTGTTACCGATTATGTATTGCCCTACAGCTCGGCAATAGAAAAGGATAATTTCTACGCGGTGCAGTTCCATGCTGAGAAAAGCAGCAGAGAAGGGGCGGTTATTTTAAAAAACTTTATTGAACTGACATGATTGAGATTATACCAGCTATAGACATCATTGATGGAAAATGTGTGAGGCTTACGCAAGGAGACTTCGGACAAAAAACCAAGTACCACGATAATCCAGTGGAGGTAGCCAAGGCTTTTGAGGACGCAGGCATACGCAGGCTTCACCTGGTCGATCTTGATGGCGCCCGTCAAAAGCATATTGTCAATAA
>JBJMLY010000215.1:0-8942 GCA_045805025.1 Cytophagaceae bacterium
CGGGGGACTTAATTCACCTCAGTTCTCCACCATGGACCTGGATGGCGATGCCATTGAAGACCTGGTGGTATTCGAAAGAACCAATAACCGGGTGCTGACTTTTCTCGCTGCTTACCGGGGAAAATCCTTGTATGTTCATGCGCCTGCCTACGAAACCATGTTCCCGGCTATGAGCAGCTGGGCCCTGCTGGTAGATTATAACCACGATGGCAAAAAAGATATCTTCACCTACTCCTACCTCGGCCTTACGGTTTACAAAAATACGTCTGTCACGTCCGGTGTCTTAACATGGAAAAAAGTAGCTCAGCCTCTGCTCTCCAAGTTCAGCACATATTATACGCAGGTGTATACCAATGTCACCGATATTCCTGCTATTTCGGACATCGACAACGATGGGGATTACGACATCCTTGATTACAATTTCTTTAACGGCACCAACATCGAGATCCACAAGAACCTGAGCATGGAAACGTTCGGCAACAGCGACAGTCTCATGTACAAAGATACCGATCAATGCTGGGCCGGGATCTCGGAAAATTATTGCAATTACACGTTCGGGAGTAATTGTCCGGTCACCCGGAATGCTGCGCCGGATCAGATTACCCACGTAGGGGCATCCTTTCTGGCTCTCATCGATGCCGATGGAGATGGGGACAAAGATGTATTCTCCGGAAAAGAAAACTGCACGAATTTATATGAGCTTCCTAATAAAGGTACGGCCTCATCACCGCTCGTGAATAGTTATACGACGTTCCCTTCTTCCAATCCAATTTCATTTGAAGGAATACCGGGAGTTTACCAGGAAGACATTGACTTCGACGGCTGGAAAGATCTGATCGCCTCCCCCACTGTTTTCACGAACAGCTCCAATTCCGTTTTTAACAATGTAGATTTTAAAAATTCGGCAAGGTTTTACAAAAATACCGGCACTGATCTCTCTCCGGTATTTACCTATACTAAAAGCAATTTTCTCCAGGAAAATATGATCGAGCTTGGCGAAAATGCCGCACCGGCTTTTGCCGATTATGACGCGGACGGTGATCTTGACATGCTCGTAGGAAACCGCGGCCTCATACACGGAGGCTCTTTCTATGCCACACTCAGTCTGTACGAAAACACAGGTACTCCACTACAGGCGCAGTTTACATTAGCAAACAGTGATTACCTGAATCTTTCCTCCAAAGGATATACATACATCCGTCCGCAGTTCAGCGATCTGAATGGAGACAACGCGATGGATCTGATCTTCGCCTGCTACAATACTTCCAATACCTCAGGAGGCTACAGCATCAAATACATGCTGAATTCAAATCCTTCCGGAACTACTTTTGCCTTCAATACCAACAGCATCGGTATCGTTTCGATCTCCACCCAGGAAGACAATCCTTTCTTTTACGATATGGATGCCGACGGAGACAAAGACCTGCTGATCGGAAGAGCGCAGGGGAATCTTTCCTTTTACAGAAATACGGGCAATGCCTCTTCGCCCGTGTATACGCTTGTCACCGATACGTTGGGAGGAATTCATGTAGACAACAACCATATGAAAACCTGGTTGTCTGTAACAGTCCAAGATATTGATTCGGATGCAAAGCCCGACCTTATTACCGGCGACAATACCGGCGCCCTGAATGCTTATCCTGATTTTCTTTCAAACCTTAGTAGCATCTTTACCCGGAAAATTATTTACAGAGATTCCTCCCTGTCTTATTATAATATGGGCAAGTATCTATACCTGAGCAGCGCGGATCTGAACGGCGACAACATCGAAGAGCTCATGGTAGGAAATAACACCGGAGGCCTCAATCCTCTGAAACGTACACCGGGATACCTGAGTATTCTAAGCCTCATCTCTCCTTCTTTAAAAAAAGAAATTACCGTATCGCTTGCTCCTAATCCAGCCAGCGAGGAAGTCAGTCTGATGGCCGGAGAAAATTGTACGGCCATTATTACAGACCTGCTGGGGAACTTTACAGGTCAAAAAATTGATTTAAAGAAGGATATACCTGAAAAGCTCAGTACCTCAACATTGCCTGATGGATTTTATGTAGTTAAATTTACCTCTGCCGATTATAAAACATCCGTACAGAAGCTGATTATCCGGAAATAATGAAAAAAACATTCTACCGCTGTCTTTCAAGCCTCGCTATTCTGAGCGGATTATTTTCATGCTCTCACGATCCATCGCTCGTGAACCCGGCTGCCACTCCTTATACTCTTTCATACCCGGCATATTTCGGCAACCCTGTCATTCCAGCCAACAACCCGACCACGGTGGAAGGTGTTCTCCTGGGAAGGACCTTGTTCTATGAAGTAATGCTTTCGGGAGACAATACCAAATCGTGCGGCAGCTGTCACCGCCAGAAAAATGCTTTTGCCGATACTTCCGCTTTCAGCCTGGGCGTAACAGGCATGAACACCGCCAGAAATTCCCAAGGACTTTCCAATGTAGCCTGGCAGAAAGCATTGTTCTGGGACGGCAGAGCGGCGAATCTGGAGGCTCAGGTTCCTTTTCCGATTCAGAATCCCGTCGAGCTGCATCAGGATCTTTCAGCCGCTGTTGTTGAATTGCAGGCCACCAAAATCTACCCGCCCTTATTCAAAGCCGCTTTCGGCACCGATATCATCACGGCGGAAAATATTCAGAAAGCGATCGCGCAGTTTGAAAGAACATTGATTTCCTCTCATTCAAAGTTCGATGAGTTTATCTCAGGAAATTCTTCCGCCCTGACTCCGCAGGAACATAACGGCTATCTTTTATTTTCCACCCATCCCCTGCCCCAGGCGAATATCCGCGGAGGCAATTGCGGAGACTGCCATGGAGGCTATTTGCAGAAGAACCGGGATTACGAGAATAACGGATTGGATGCGAGCTTTGCCGATAACGGCTATGGAACTTTTACAGGAAACAGTTTTGATAACGGGAAATTCAAGGTTCCTTCCTTAAGAAATATTGCGCTGACAGCGCCCTATATGCACGATGGACGATTTAATACACTACAGGAAGTGCTCGCTAATTACAATCAGCATATCCAGCAAAGCCCGACGATTTCTCCCCTGATGAATGTGTCGAATGATCCCGCCGGCACCGATCTTAATTTAACACAGCAGGAGATCGACGACATTATCCTTTTCCTTCATACCCTCACGGATACCACTTTTACAAAAAACCCTGAATTTTCAGATCCGCATTAAGGCTTCCCGTCATTCTAGGCAATGACGGTTAATTCAACCCAATAATTTTACGGAGCATTGACAATAGAGGACAGCGAGAACATATCTGCATAATTATTGGATATGGTCTGAGCATCGGTACCTCCGCTTACATTATTCATAGTAGCAAAATCAACGGTTACCGGTGTTTGAAACATTTCGGCAAAGTCGGCTTTCACTTTTATCTTAGAGCTTGCATTATCTTTAATGCGGATGTTCGTCCAGTTCGTGGTACCCGACTTCATCACCCACTTTTTATAATTGACATCATCCGAAATATGAAAAAGAATGGTACCGCTTCCGCTGCTTGCTGAATGGCCTTCAAACTCCAGGAATTTATATCCTAAAGACCAGAGCCAGAACATATCTCCTGCGATACCAGGATTCAATGCAGCGGGCTGAGAGCCGGAATGATTATGCAGACTGTCCACTCCAAGTGAAAATCCGATTTCCGTATAAGTGTTCACTGGGATGTTGGGAATACTAAGGGTCGTATCGGCGCTGACCGAAGCATTGATCAGGTAATAGCTGTCAGGCACTTTATATATATTGCCCAGGGAATCTTTCAGGGTAATATTGCTGATATAATATTTAAGCGTAGAAACCGTAAAAGGATCACCATTCGCGTTGTTATAGCTACCGGTATTCATTACCAGCTTGCTCCCGTTCACATCCGTCTCCACCTCAAACTGAAGGGTACCGGAAGTGACAGGAACAGAAGGTTCCGGAGGTTTTTTATGATGACAGCGAAAGCCGGCAATACCACTTAAAACCACTATAAGAAGGAAAAGGAGCATTCGTTTCATAGTACTATACGTTGGCATATTTTATTAATATACGTAAAATTCAGGCTTTTAATTCATGATAAAAACAACTTTTTATGAATTATGTGGTTAATTCATCATTCTATTGGTATTTTTGAAAAGTTTGAAGAAGAAAATAACATATCTTTTAACCTGTGCGCTGCTGCTCGTCTATTCGCTGACCATCTTCAGAGGCTATATGCCTTATCTGAATTATCAGGTCAACTACCGCTATATTTCTACGGTGCTCTGCGAAAATAAAGCGAAACCAGTTCTCAGGTGCGATGGCAAATGCCATCTGCAAAAGGAGCTTAAAAAAAGCGCGGGAGATTCCTCAGGCAACAGTTCGACAATAACCATTCAGCTCGAACTGGAAGACATGCCGGTTAAATCTCCGAAACTCCCGGCACCGAGGCTTTCCCTGATTTTACAAGTGAACCATCCTCATTCCGAAGAAAAAATCCTTTCGCGCGGAACCGATCTTTTTTCTCCTCCTCCTCAGATTTAATTAAACATCCCAGGATCTTCCGGCATTCTGCCGAAAGATCTTTAATTGCCGGTGATCATCTCACCGGTATTCACATGTTTCTTTAAATCATGAATAAGACCAGATACATTTATTGTCTCTGCCTCTCTCTGTTTTCCCTGCATACCTTTGCACAGGACGAAATGAGCGAATGCAGATGCACGGAGACCGACCGCAGCGCTCCCGCAGGAGTTTATATTGACCATGTGCACACAAAGCACGAATGGATGTTTTCGTATCGTTATATGCAGACGAACTTGCGCGGAATATTGCAGGGACATGCCAAAACGGATGCGAGCCAGATCTATAACGATTATGTCATGGCCCCTCAATCCATGAAAATGCAGATGCATATGCTGATGCTGATGTATGGACTTTCAGATAAAATTACCTTCATGGGAATGAGCTCTTATTCTCTAAGCTCTATGAACATGAGTATGATGGAATATGGAAGCAGCGCTCACGTGCATCCGGGAACGAATTCTGCCAACCCTCTTTCGGCGGTTTCCAATACATCCGGTTTTGCCGACACGAAAATTTATACCCTCTACGAAGCGCTGGCGCGCGACAACCATGAAATAGTTCTGAGCGGCGGACTGAATATCCCTACCGGCAGCATATCCTTAAGTGGCCCCTCTATGACAGGAGTCAGCAGGTATACATATATGATGCAGCCCGGCACTGGAAGCTTTGCCCTCCTTCCCGGAATCACTTATACCTGGAATCCTGAAAATTTTTCAGGTGGAATGCAGCTAAGCTCTGCTCTGAGAACAGGCAAAAACAAAAACCAGTACCGCTGGGGGAACGAAGCAAATATGACCGGCTGGATTGCACGACGATGGACTGACTGGTTAAGCACTTCGGCCCGGGCAGACTTCTCCGTCAACGGCAAAATCATAGGCTACGATCCTGCCATTGCTTCGCAGAGAACCATCGACCCTTCCGCCGATGCCAATAATTATGGAGGAAAAAGATCATTGGTATATGGAGGCATTAATCTTATGGCCCCGCAGGGAAGATTCAAAGGACTAAAATTTTCTGCGGAATACGGGCTTCCCGTTTATCAGAACACAAACGGTACTCAACTATCACTTCAATCAAGTTTTTACACCAATATTCAATATGGATTTTAAAAAAATATTTTTTAGACACTTGCTACTTGCATTAATTATGCTGACGGGAATGCCATTTTATGGTGTTACCCAGGAGCTCTCCGACAGCCTTCTGCCGGAAGAAAAGAAAACGGAGTACATCATCAGCACGTTCGACGGGACCAGGGTCATTAACGGGCAGTCTGTTGAAAACCCTCATGCAGGTTCCTTGCAGCTTTTATTTTCGCACCGCTTCGGATCGGTGAGTACCGGAATACATACTCTTTACGGGCTCGACCAGTCGAACGTAAGAATCGGATTTGATTATGGCATCAGCGAAAGACTGGCTGTGGGAATAGGACGAAGTTCTCAGAAAGAAACCTACGACAGCTACCTGAAGCTCAAGCTGCTCACACAAAGCAAAGGGCTGCGAAACATGCCTGTTTCTGTCTCTCTGTTCGCCTCTGCCACTGCCATGACAAATCAGAAAAATATTCTTGACACCGTATCTGATTTTTCCGCCAGGCTTTCTTATGTGTACCAGGTGATCATCGCCAGAAAGTTTAACAGAAAGCTTTCCCTGCAGCTTAGTCCTACCCTCGTTTACCGTAACCAGGTCCAGTCAGTTCAGGATGATTATTATGTGTATGCGACAGGTTTATCAGGCAGGTATAAGCTTACAAAAAGACTGTCGTTAACGGCAGAGTATTTTTATGTTTTTTCAAAATATACGGCGGATCATTATTTCAATTCCGCTTCCCTGGGTATCGACATAGAAACAGGAGGACACGTATTTCAGTTACACCTCACGAACTCCCAGGGTATGATCGAACAGTTTTTCATCGCTAAAACCAGCGATGACTGGCTGAAAAAAGGAATAAGGCTTGGCTTTAATATTTCAAGAAATTTCACAATTGTCAGAAATAAAAATTCAAAATCATGGTAAAATCACTTCAAGAACTTCAAATAATCTATTCTATGAAAACTTCATTCTTAGCAGTCTCTTTATTTGCAATGATAAGCGTGAGCAGCAGCTGTAAAAGGACGGTCGAACCTGAGCCAGCAATCGAAAATGGCACTCTTTCTCTTCACATCCATACTCTTTCAGACACGACAGAGTTTTTGCCGGGCGACACCGTTGCCGATGCCAACGGAAGAAAATATGTGTATTCAACGGCAGAATATTATCTTTCAGGAATCACGCTGATCAAGATGGACGGCACGCCGGTTTCTGTTAGCAATGTAAACCTCCTTATTCATCCCGAAGAAGAAGATTACCTGGTCGGCTCAGTACCTGCGGGTAATTACAAAACCATTGCTTTCAATATCGGTATCAGTGCAGCACAGAATCACCTGGATCCTTCGAGCTTTGCCGCCAATAATCCGCTGTCTCCCCAGACACCTTCGATGCATTTTGCTACCAATCCGGAAGGTTATATCTTTATGAACGTTTCAGGAGTGCTCGATTCGACCTCCGCCATGAACGGTGTACCCGATTATAGTTTCAATTATCAGGTCGGCATTGATTCGCTAGTAAAGCATAAGCAGATGCCGGATCTGCCTTTTACGATCCTTCCAAACCAGACCGAATTTATTCATATGTATGCCGATTTTTCTAAATTATTCCAGGGTGTCAATGTAAAAACCGAGAACTCGGGCAGCAAGGGTGATGTTGTATCTCAAAAGATCGCCCATAATATACACAACATATTCATCTACGAATGATAAAAAAAACAATTCAGCTATTTCTTTTTATCATGGGAATGATCTTTTCAGCCTCCTGCAAAAAGACCGTCTACATCGCTCCGGTAGTTCCTGATACCGTTTCTTTTTCAAAGCATATCATTCCTATGTTTAACCAATACTGCAATAATCCAGGTTGCCACAGCGGTTATCAGCCGCAGGGCAACCTGGATTTAAGTCCTTCCGCAGCATACCAGCAGCTTATCTCAAAATCAGCGATCGACACCTTGCATCCATCTTCAAGCCTGCTGTATTCACAAATGAACTCCGTTAATAAGCCGATGCCACCCTCAGGGAAGCTGGATACATTCTACTTGAAAGAAGTATTGCGCTGGATCGAACAGGGAGCCCGGAATAATTAAAATCGACTGTTTTGACTCTTAAATAGGGCAACGGATGGGCTTGAAAGACGTATATACAGTAAGTTGCAACCTTTGCACACGCCCAACGGTCTTTATGATAGCAGCATAGAAAAAAATAAACGCAATAAGTACGTTCGGTATTATATTGTACAGGAATATGCATCCTATAACAAATCTGTTTCTTGTGTTACTTTGCCTTGGAGGATCCTTCACTGGATACTCTCAGACGGTGGTATTCAATACCGATCAGTCTATACCCGTATTCCGTTACACCGACTACCTTATTAATTCATGGACTGGCGGATTCAATGCTCCGCAATTTTCCACCATGGACCTGAACGGAGACAGCGCAGACGACCTCGTAATCTTTGACCGTACGAGTAACCGCCTTTATACCTTCGAGGCTTCAACAATGGCGGGAAACCCAGTCTACCGTCATATCCCGAAATATGAGTCCATGTTTCCCGCCCTGGAGAGCTGGGTGCTGCTGGTCGATTATGATGGTGACGGAAGAAAAGATATTTTCGCGCATGCAAACCTGGGCGTGATGGTCTACAGGAATATTACGACGAGTGATACTCTTAAATGGCAGCTCATGGCCGACCCCTTGTATCAGCAATATTCCAACAATCCGGCTCCCAACAATATCTATGTCAACATTACCGATATTCCTGCCATTACAGACATCGACTACGACGGCGATTACGACATCCTCAATTACAATTTCTTTAACGGGGCCAACATCGAATTCCACAAAAATTTAAGCGTCGAAACCTATGGTCACAACGACAGCCTGAACTTCAAAGCTATTGACGACTGTTACGGAGGCATTATCGAAACCTCCTGTAATTATTCTTTCGGAGGTAGCTGTCCGGTTACTCGAATGGGACAGATCACTCACGTGGGAGCAGCCTCTCTGCTGATCATAGACGAAA
Source organism: Cytophagaceae bacterium (assembly GCA_045805025.1). Taxonomy (GTDB): domain Bacteria; phylum Bacteroidota; class Bacteroidia; order Cytophagales; family Cytophagaceae; genus DATMOV01. The sequence continues at coordinate 8,674 of JBJMLY010000215.1, forward strand.
ACGGCGACGGCGACAAGGATATTTTTTCAGGGAAAGAAGACTGCGTGGATCTGTTTGAGCTTCCCAATACGGGCAGTGCAGGCTCCCCTGCTTTCAGCAGTGTTCATACATATCCCCAGAATACGAGTGCTATCCGGTTTCCCGGTATGCCGGGCCTGTATTTCGAAGACCTTGATTTCGATGGCATCAAAGATATCCTTGCAAGTCCTTCGATGTTTACCAATTCAGCACTGGGCGTTAACGACACAATCGATTTTCAGCACTCCTGC
>JBJMLY010000216.1:0-2503 GCA_045805025.1 Cytophagaceae bacterium
AAAATAATAGGTAAGATTTTTTTCATGAAGATGTGTTTGAATGAATTTTAAAATTAGGCAATATTCTGATGGCAATTGACAGAAAGACGATAAAAACAATCAGGCAAAAAAAGAATATTGGTCTCGTGGAAGTTAAGTTGTTCGAACTCACCTGAATAAATTTTACTCCGCTGTTTTTGCCTTCATAGTGAGCAGCAATTTCTCCGGTAGCTTTCACAAGTCCCGCTATTCCCATGTTGTTATTGATAATCATGTCTTTGCGATTTTCGATAGCTCTGAACCTGTCATTATAAAAATGCTGACGTGCAACATATAGTCCTGAGAACCAGTTATCATTTCCCATATTAACAAGATAGCCGGCCTCTTCTTTCAAAAGACTACCGGATAAAAAAGAAGAATAACAGGATTCATTACACAGCAGCATTCCCGCTCTGCCCCAGGGGGTTTCAATGCATTGGTTATGAATTCCTGAGCGCATCTTCATACCACTGGAAGATAAAAAGGGCAGGATCATGGATCCCTTTTCACTGAATAAAGGTTTTTCAACCAGCGTCAAAAGGTTCTGCTTGTCATAGCGACCGCCCACCTTGCCGTCGGGATTCAGAAAATAAACTGAGTTACATAAAATATCAGATTGATCATTGGCAGAATTCATTCCGATCAGAGTATAGGCACCAGGCCCTTTTGCCTTCTCTACAATCAACTTAACAAAATCATCCTCCGGAGTATAAGTCCAAGGAACCACTGTTTCAGACCAGACAATTAAGTCTGGCTTTTGTTCCACTGCGGTATTGTTTAAAGAAAGCAAATGGGAAACCAGTCTATCCGCACTTTCATCATTCCATACCGTTTCAGGCGATAAGCCTGCAAGAATTAATGCCACCGAAAATTTCTTTCCCTCCGAGCTCTTCAATTCTTGTCTGATATTTTTATAAATTAAAAACCCTGCTGAAAACTGAAGCAGAAAAATGACTGCCGGAATTATCAGCATCTTCCACTGTTTTAAATAAAAAGCGTAAGCGATAAAACAGGCCGCGAGAATTAAAAGGAATGAGATAATATAAACGCCGCCAAAAGCTGCGGGCTGTATCAGATAAAGATTTCTGCCCTGAGTTATTCCTGCGGTATAAGTAAGAGAAGGAATGGAACTGAATAGTTCGGCACGGACCAATTCAAAAAGAACCCATAAGGCGGACATCAACAATGCATTAATTATCAAAGAGTATTTTCTGTGCCTGGGTAATCTGATAAGAATAAAAAACCAGAGCTGAACCCCGTAAAACAGTGCCAGCACAATGGAAGTAGCCAGATAACAAAGAATGCCCAGAGCGATATTGCCTTTGGCATAACTCGCGACCACAGGGATCATCCAGTAATGAAGAAAAACGGAAGTGGCGCCGCCAAAAACAGAGCCGGCCAAAAAACCTGCGTTGCCGGTTTCTGTCCGTAAAATTACATAGCTGAGAACAGACAGAGCCAATAAAGCCACGATACCGCTTATATACATCAACGATGCCGTGTACAATAATGCCGCAACAAGAATTAATGATAGAGTGGTAACTGATCGGGATGTAGTTGGGAACTTAGCTGATTTTATTTCCCCTGATTTGAACATGAAGCTTACTAAGACTGATTAAAATTCTTGACGAAGTTAAGCAAAATTCTATTCTGCGGATGCTATTCATTTTCGGCCATCACCATCGTAAGCCTTCTTCTCCTGCTCCATTTGTTCTTTAATATGCGCTCCGCAGGATTTATAACTGGAAGATGAGCGGTCGGAGAATTCAACGAGCATCTCTCCTATCTGATAATCATAACGCGAGGGATCTTTTGCGATGCCGGTGAGAGGTATGATAAATTCCAGGTCCCGCAGACTGTAGTTTTCTTTATGTTCCAGAGACCGCGAATTCATATGGTTGATCTGACTTAGCACAATAAATTCATCGGTAATTTCAATCTTGCTGTAAAAGCCCGGACGGTAATCGTCGCCCCTGGCACAGTGCATGGCTTTGACGGCAATGGTGTCGGCTATATTAAGATACCTGAAAATAGTCGGGCTGTAAGGAAAGGATTCATTCGACTTGTCGTTGAGGATAAAGCGATACAAGGCTTTATTTTTCTTAATCCGCTTTTCCAATTCCAGCTTCCTTGATTCCTCTTCACAGAACACTTCATTCAGTATGGTCCCCTGATCCGTCAGCTCAAAACGAACGCTGCAATACAGCTGCCCGCTGTCTTCTTCCTTCGTGGACGACATCAGCTCAAGCGTGATGAAGCTATATTCCACGCTCAATACTTTGCTCAGCCTGATATCCTTGTTCCTGGCCTGAAGATATACGAGCTCCTGCTGCTGCATCTCTTTCAAAAGATCCTGGTACAGGTTCAGCTTAGCTAGAATATCGACTGTCTTCATGGATTGCGTGTGTGCTTCGGGAGAAAAAAACAAGATAATAATAAAGCCTGCACAGAAAAAACCATTGATCCGTTTCATAGAAGGTCCTGA
>JBJMLY010000217.1:0-2372 GCA_045805025.1 Cytophagaceae bacterium
AGATTTAAAGCGCTTGACCGGGTTTCCGGACGTCAGCCTGTAAAAGTGGCGATGCCTTCCAACAAGATATCGGATTTTTATGGGGTAAATGTATTCGGACTGGAGGCGATGAGAAATACGCTGTCATCTAGCGTGCATAAGAAAATTCAGGCAGCAATCGAAAGCGGCGAGCCTATTGACAGCCCGACAGCCGATGCGGTTGCTTCGGCCATGAAAGCCTGGGCAATGGAAAAAGGGGTTACCCATTATACACACTGGTTCCAGCCTCTGACCGACGCGACTGCCGAAAAGCATGACGCTTTCTTTGAGCCTATAGAAGGCGGCAAAGCCATAGAACGTTTTAAAGGTACCGCTCTGATACAGCAGGAGCCTGATGCTTCTTCTTTCCCTAACGGCGGCATCAGAAATACTTTCGAAGCAAGAGGATACACGGCCTGGGATCCTTCATCCCCCGCCTTTATTATGGGAAGTACACTTTGCATTCCAACCATATTTGTAGCCTATACGGGCGAAGCCCTGGATTATAAAACACCGCTTCTTAAAGCCCTGGCCGCCGTTGATAAGGCAGCCGTAGCGGTGTGCGACTATTTTGATAAAGACATTACCAAGGTAACTGCCACACTGGGTCCTGAGCAGGAATATTTCCTGGTGGATGAAGCACTCTATAATGCAAGGCCCGATCTGATCATGGCGGGAAGAACCGTATTCGGTCACGCGCCTGCCAGAGGCCAGCAGCTGGAAGATCATTATTTCGGTTCCATCCCTCCAAGGGTGAACAATTTCATGATCGATTTCGAAATCGAAGCTACTAAACTGGGAATGCCGGTAAGAACACGGCACAACGAAGTGGCTCCAAGTCAGTTTGAAGTAGCTCCAACGTTTGAAGAATGCAACCTGGCAGTTGATCACAATCTGCTGCTGATGGATGTTATGAATAAAGTAGCGGAAAGACATCACCTTAAAGTGTTGTTTCACGAGAAGCCATTCTCCGGTATCAACGGAAGTGGTAAGCATAACAACTGGTCGCTGAGCACCAATACGGGAAAGAATCTTCTCGGCCCAAGCAGCAAGCCTAAGGAAAACCTGATCTTCCTGACGTTCTTCGTTAATGTGATCAAGGCAGTACACGACTATGCAGATCTTCTGAGAGCCAGTATCGCTTCAGCGGGCAATGACCACAGACTGGGTGCCAACGAAGCTCCTCCGGCAATCATGTCGGTATTCGTGGGCGAGACCCTTACCGAAATGCTGAACGAGCTTGAAAAGAACGGAAATATCAAGGTTGATAAAGGTGATAATGTCTATATGAAACTTGGTATCAACAAGATCCCTGAAATTCTTCTTGACAATACCGACAGAAACAGAACTTCTCCTTTTGCATTTACCGGAAATAAATTCGAGTTCAGAGCGGTAGGTTCTTCGGCCAACAGCGCAGCGCCCATGACGGTGCTGAATACGATCGTGGCTGAAACGCTGAACAAGTTCAAGGACGATGTCGATAAGCAGATTGCTAAGGATATCAAGAAAGAAGTGGCCATCATCAATGTGCTGAGAGAATACACCATTGCTTCTAAGAAAATCCGGTTCGAAGGAAACGGATATTCTGATGAGTGGAAAAAAGAGGCAGATAAAAGAGGTCTCTCCAATGTAAAGACCTCTCCTGAAGCCCTTGATTTCTATCTGACCAAACAGGCACGTAATCTGTTCTCCAAGCATGGTATCTATTCAGAAAGAGAGCTTGAGGCGAGGGTTGAGATTATGTATGAAAACTACATCAAGAAAATACAGATTGAAGGCCGTGTTATTGGAGACATAGCGCTCAATCAGATCATTCCAACAGCGATTGCATATCAGAATAAGCTGATTGTAAATGTTAAAGGACTGAAAGAAATCGGCCTGGATAAAGAAGCCAAGAGTGTACTCGAAGCGATCAAGGATATGTCCAGGCACATCAGCGTAATCCAGACCGAAGTGGAAAACATGACCGAGGCCAGAAAGAAAGCCAACGGACTGGAGCATGCTAAAGAAAAGGCGCTTGCTTATTGTAATGAGGTGAAGCCGCATTTCGAAAAAATCCGCTACTCAGTAGATAAGCTTGAAACAGTGGTGGACGACGAAGAATGGCCGCTGGCAAAATACAGAGAGATTCTCTTTTTAAGATAGTCCCTCTTTTATCAGATGTGAAAAATCCCGGCCTTAAACCGGGATTTTTTTATGAAAGACGGAAAGAGATTACTGAATCACCTGACTGATTAGCGCCACGCTGAAAATGCTCAGCAGGAACCAGCCGATAAATCCTTCTATAATGCTCAGGTACCTGGACAAACCGCTTTCGGGCAGGGCGCCGAATCCCAGGGTAGAGAAAACATTCA
>JBJMLY010000218.1:0-1625 GCA_045805025.1 Cytophagaceae bacterium
TTCCAGTGGTCGTAACAGCAGCGGATAAAATCAAATACTTCTTCCTTCAGATAAATACCGCCCAGCTTTCCTGAATAGACACATATGATCTTATCTCTCAGATCCAATTGGTCCGGCAGGTTATTATTCCCCGAAAATTTCTGAAATTGCTCCAGGTCCACACAGGCCGGCTTCACGAAGAAACTTTTCACATTAACATGAAAACGTTCGCTGGCATAATCTTTCATAGCCCTGGTAGTGCCAATAAGTGAAACTGCTTTTTTAGTCTGCAACTTTTCCAGCCTGTGCAAAATGGAATAAGCCAGGCCGTTTTTTTTCCACGTTCTGTTCTCTACCATTGCTTCAGCATGAGGCTCATAGCTGTCAATAACCAGTTGTGTCCCTGTCAGTACGCTCAGAATATAACCCAGACTGCCGGCCGGCATGCAGAAAGCATGGATCGTCCTGATCTTTTCTTTCCGGATAAGCTGGTAAATGCTTAGTATTTCCAATAAAGACCCTACCATCTTTTTGACACCGAATTTCCGGTAAGGGTAAGGCTGCAGATACATATTATCTTTCTTCCATTCCAGATTCACCTTTTCAGTTTCGCCGGGTGCTAAAGCCAGTCTTTGCTGCTCTGAAGTAACTAAATAGAGCTTAAAGCCTGGTTCCAGCCTTTTCCTGATAAGGGCCACATATGGTAAAGTATACGCCTGAACCAGGGCATCCCTGAAACTCCACTGGGTCAGAACTAGTATGTTACCCTGCATATTATTTTATGTATTCGATCCATTTTTTGCCGATAAGAGCCTTTACTATCAATATAATGAAAGGCAACTGAAGTCCTCCCCAGCGGATCGCTCTCATTGCTTCTTTTATGCTGGCGCCTTTGTTGCGGTCTATATATTCATGTACGCCGCAAAAATAATAGCTGTATCCTTTGAGTTTTCTTTTCTGCCTGTCTGTAAGTGATAGGTTCTTCAAAGCCCATTCTGTGGCTTTTATTCTTGCCCTTATCACTTTTTGATTGTTCATCACAGAGCGTCCGGAGTGTTCGCGCATGATTACTCCGATTGATTCACCGATATAGATACGCCTGTCCTGAAGATTTTCCAGCAGAAAAAGCCAATCTTCCATGGAAGCCAGGTCTCTTTCCGGCGGAAAAGGCTTTATGCTGTCATGGATCCTGACGCAATAATTACAAGCCAGCATGTTTCCGTTTAAAAAAGCATCGATACCATACCATCCGCCCTGCACTTTTTCCATGGTAGAACTCCATTCCTTTCCCTTCTCATTCCTGAAAAGATATTTCACAGCCAGCATGTGGGGTTGAGGTTGTACAGTAGTAATCAGGTTGTAGAGATCCTGCAGGTAATCCTGTTTCATCCAGTCGTCCGAATCAAAGAATACTGCGTATGCACCCGAAGATTTTGCGAGTCCGAAATTGCGGGCTGCACCCCTCTCCTCATTCTCCTTGTAATAATAACGCACCCTCTGATCTGTTGCGTAGGCCTTCCTTATCCGCAAGCCTGTATCATCGGTACTGCCATCATCTACAATGAGGATCTCAAAATTGATAAATGTCTGGCATAAAACCGAATCGATTGCCTCATTGATATATTTTGCACGGTTATAGGTGGGAA